>JAEXTU010000287.1 GCA_023453335.1 Pseudomonadota bacterium
CTCGAAGGCCGCGGCCAGCAGGCGTTCGCGGTGCCGGTGCGCCGCGGCGAAGTCCACCCGGCCCCGGGCCGGGGGCAGGTCCTGCTGGGCGTCGGCCAGGCGGATGAGCCTGCCGCGCATGAGCAGCTCCGGGCTTATGAGCAGGGTGTTGCCGGCAAAGGCCGAGGGGCTGGAGTACGGCGAGTTGCCCAGGAAGGGCTCGGTGGGGGTGAGCGGCAGGAACTGCCAGCAGGAGGCCCCCGCCCGGGCCAGCCAGCGCACGAAGTCCCGGGCCGAACTCCCCAGGTCCCCGCACCCGTAGGGACCGGGCAGGGAGGTCAGGTGGAGCAGCACGCCGAAGCCGCGCCTGGCCAGGGGATGCGTGGACATGGGCTATCCCTGGCGCCGGAGCAGCACCATGGCCAGGGGCGGCAGGGTGAGGCGCAGGGAGTGGGGGCGGCCCTGGGCCGGGCCGTGGCAGGCCTCGGCCCCGCCGGCGTTGCCCACGTCGCTGCCCCCGTACACCGCCGCGTCGGAGTTGAAGACCTCGGCCCACCAGCCCGGCTGCGGCGCGCCCACGGCATATTCCAGCCGGGGCACCGGGGTGAAGTTGAACACCGCCAGCAGCGGCTCCCGGCCCTCGGCCAGGCGCAGGAAGCTGATGACCGAGTGGTCCGCGTCGTGGAAGTCCACCCACTGGAAGCCCTCGGCCGTGAAGTCCCCGGCGTGCAGGGCGGCCTCGTTGCGGTAGAGGCGGTTCAGGTCCTGCACCAGCCGCTGCACGCCCTGGTGGGCCGGGAAGCCCAGAAGCTCCCAGTCCAGCTGGCCGTCGTGGTTCCACTCCGCCCACTGGCCCAGCTCCGCGCCCATGAACAGGAGCTTCTTGCCGGGCATGGTGAACATGTAGGCCAGGAGCAGGCGCAGGTTGGCCAGCTTCTGCCACTGGTCGCCGGGCATGCGGCCGATGAGCGAGCCCTTGCCGTGCACCACCTCGTCATGGCTGAGGGGCAGCACGAAGTTCTCGGTGAAGGCGTACCACATGTTGAAGGTGAGCTGGTTCTGGTGGAACTTGCGGTGGGCCGGGTCCTTGGAGAAATAGTCCAACGTGTCGTGCATCCAGCCCATGTTCCTCTTCATGCCGAAGCCCAGGCCGCCCACCCAGGTGGGCCGGGAGACCATGGGCCAGGAGGTGGACTCCTCGGCCGTGCTCTGGGTGTCCGGGTATTCCCGGTACAGGTGCTCGTTGAGTTCGCGCAGGAAGCTGATGGCCTCCAGGTTCTCCTTGCCGCCGTAGATGTTGGGCAGCCACTCCCCGTGCTGGCGCGAGTAGTCGTGGTAGAGCATGGAGGCCACCGCGTCCACCCGCAGGCCGTCGGCGTGGTAGAGGTCCATCCAGAACATGGCGCTGGAGAGCAAAAAGGCCCGGACCTCGTAGCGGCCCAGGTTGAAGATGTAGGAGTTCCAGTCCGGGTGGTACCCGCGCCGCGCGTCCTCGTGCTCGAAGAGGTGGGTGCCGTCGAAATAGGACAGGCCGTAGCCGTCCGAGGGGAAATGGGAGGGCACCCAGTCCAGGTACACCCCCACCCCGGCCTGGTGCAGGGCGTCCACCAGGCCCATGAAGTCCTGGGGCGTGCCGAAGCGCTGGGTAGGCGCGAAATAGCCCAGCGTCTGGTAGCCCCAGGAGCCGTAGAAGGGGTGCTCCATGACCGGCAGGAACTCCACGTGGGTGAAGCCCAGGTCCCCCACGTAGGCGGGCAGGTCCCGGGCCAGCTCGTCGTAGTGCAGGGAGCGCCAGCCCTCCCCGGCCACCCGGCGCCAGGAGCCCAGGTGCAGCTCGTACACGCTCTGCGGCGCGGTGAGCGCGTTGCGCTCCCGGCGGTTGCGCATCCAGTCGGCGTCGTTCCAGCGGTAGGCCAGGTCCCAGACCACCGAGGCGGTCTTGGGCGGGATCTCCCAGTGGTAGGCGAAGGGATCGCCCTTGTCCTCGGTGTAGCCGCGGTGGCGCGAGGCGATATGGTACTTGTAGAGCGCGCCCTGCCCCACCCCGGGCGCGAAGCCCTCCCAGACGCCCGAGCCGTCCAGGCGGGGGGCCAGGGGATGCCGGCCCGGGTCCCAGTCGTTGAAGTCGCCCACCACGGCCACGTACTGGGCGTTGGGGGCCCAGACCGCGAAGAGCGTGCCGGGCGTGCCGTCCACGGTCATGGGGTGGGAGCCCAGCTTCTGGTAGAGCCGGATGTGCCGGCCCTCCTTGAACAGGTAGATGTCGTGGTCGGTGAGCAGGGAGGGGCCGTGGATCACGTCCGGCATGGGGAATCCTTGGGTTGTTTCTAGCCGAGTCCGGCCAGCAACTTTTGCGCGCCTTGGTGCTCGGGGTCAAGCTCCAGGGACTTCTTAAGGAAGAGTTTGGCTTTGCCCGCGTTGCGGGCGTTCAGGTACATGACCCCGATGTTGAAGCAGATGCCCGGGCTGTCCGCGTAGAAGGTGGGGTTGAGCTCCAGGGCCTTCTCCAGCCGCTCCACCGCGTCGCCGTGCCGGGCGCCCTCGGAATAGGCCACCGCCATGTTGAAGAGGATGTTCTCGTCCTGGGGGGAGATGGACAGGGCGCGCTCGTACTCCCCCACCGCGTCCTGCCAGCGGCCCTGGCGGCGCAGGGCGATGCCCAGCCGGTTGAAGGTGGCGATGTCCTCCCGGGTCAGGCCGTCCTTCTTGTCCGCGATGATGGAGCGGAAATAGCGCTCGGACAGCTCGGGGCTCTTGTCCAGGCAGCGCTCGGCGATGGTGCGCTTGATCTCCTCGATGATGCCCAGGGCCTCCTTGGTGGCCCCCGCCACCGCCTGCTCGAAGAGCGCCTCGGCCTGCTCGGCGTTGCCCTGGGCGAGGTGGATGGAGCCCATGTCCACCTTGCGCTCCACGTTGAGGGGCGAGAGCTTGTCCAGCTTCTCCAGGTAGGAGAGCTGGCCGTCCACGTCCCCGGTCTCCCGGTACAGCGCGGCCAGGCGCTTGAGCGGCTCCAGGTACATGTACGCGCCCTCGGCCGCGGCCTCGTAGGACTCCACCGCGCCGGCCACGTTGCCCAAGGCCTTGTGCGCGTCGCCCTGGATCATGAGCGCCGCGGCGCTGCCCGGCTTGATATCGCTGAGCACCTTGCCGGCCAGGGCCAGGGCCTCCTTGGCCAGGCCCCGGGCTAGGTAGTCCTTGGCCTGGTCCAGAACCTGGCCCAGCTTGCTCTGGGGCCGGATCGTGAAGGCGATCTTCTCGATGATGGTGTCCATGGAGGCCGGCTTGGTGATGAAGCTGTCCACCCCCATCTCGTGCAGGAGCACCAGCACGCTCTTCTCCACCTCGCTGGTCAGCACGATGACGTAGACGTTGTCGAAGCTCTCCTTGAGCTGCCGGATGAAGGCCAGGGTGTTGTGGCCGTCCAGCAGGCGCTCGATGAGCAGCATGACCTTCTTGTCCCGGAAGAGCGGGGTCTTCATCTCGGCCAGGAACTTGGAGGTATCGGTCACGGTGCGGATCAGGTCCGAGCCGATGACCAGCTCCTTGTTCAGGGTGTTGCGCAGGTTGCGCACGAAGGTCAGGTCGTGGCTCACCACGAAGAAGCACCCGCTGTCCTTGACCGCGAAGTCCACCACGGTCTTGCCGTACTGGAGGCCGCGCTGCTTGGTTTTCATGATCATCTGGCCGTTGGCCATGGCTCCCCCCGGGGGTTGGGCTGCGGCCTCGAACGGCCGTGCAAGCGGGCATCATACACCAACCCGCGCGGCTATGCCAATCCCTTTGCCGTCATTGGAAATATGGTGACAAATCCGTGTCACGCCCCTGGCGGAATTTGCCGCCCGCGCCCGGCCCGCCTTGCCAACCCCTCGCCGCGCCAGGAACTCCCAGTGGTGGCATAGGAATTGAACTCCCCCGGGCGAGGCGTCCGTTCCCCCAACCCGTGCACAGGAGGCCAGACCATGTCCCTGTGGCAGGTGCGCACCCAGGGCGCGACCATCAACCTGGGAGGGACCCTGCGGCCGATCAGCAACCCCAACGGCTGCAACCAGCCTTTCATGGGCCGCTACTGGTGCCCCCGGAAGCGCTGGTTCCGCGGCGAGCCCTGCCCGTTCCTGAACCGGCGCGAGTGCGACAACTTCACCCGGCTGTGCGGCTGCGCCTAGCCCGTTTCCGCCAGGCCAAAACGCCGCACCATATTGTGCCTCCGGCGGTTCTGGGGTAATGCCTGGCAGGCGGCGTGCCGGCTGCGGCCCCTCAGGCCGGCCGCACCCCGCCGCATCCATCCTCCGGAGGTCGACATGCCTGGGAAATCCCGCGGCCCGCGGCCGAGCACGGGCCGGTTCCTGGTCCCCGGGCTCCTGGTGCTGGCCCCCTTCGCCTACCTCTGGGCCCTGGTCTGCCCCCGCTCCAGCTCCCTGGCCCTCTATGTGAGCAACGACTTTCCCACCCTGTACTACAGCTACAAGGCCTACCTGGTGAGCGCCCTGCTGAACGGGACCTTCCCCCGGTGGTCTCCGGGCGAGGCCTGCGGCTATCCCTTCTACTGCAGCCCGTTCGCCGCGGCCTTCTACCCCCTGAACCTGCTGGCCCTGGGCTGGGCCAAGCTCACCGGCTCCTACGACTTCGTGGACCACCAGCGCTTCACCGTGCTGGGCATCTCCATCTACCTGGCCGGGGCCTACGCCTGGCTGCGCTCCCTGGGCCTGGGCCGGTTCCCGGCCGCGGCCGGGGCACTGCTCTCGGGCCTGGGCTTCCGCATGACCGAGATCGTGCGCTTCACCAACGCGGTGCACACGGTCTGCTGGTATCCCTACCTGCTCTGGGGCATGACCCTGGCCGGGCTGCGCGGCCAAGCACGGGCCGGATTCTGGCTGGTGTTCGGCGCCTCGGTCATGGCCCTCACCGCCGGGTATCCCTACTACGTGTACTACCTGGTCTTCGTGGTGCCGCCCTATTTCCTGCTTCTGCGCCACCCCGCGGTCCGGACCCTGTTCTCGGCCGAAGCCGACGCCGGGTGGAAGCGGTCGGCCCTGGCCAGCGGCGCGGCCTACCTGGCCGCCGGGGTCCTGGCCTCGCCCTACCTGTACAAGATGCAGTGGATGCTGGCCCAGACCGCGGGCCGCTCCGGCCGTGGCCTGGACTGGGCCAGCGGGTCGTTCTCCCTGCTGGACATCCTGGGCTCCTGGATCTACCCGCCCGCCTCCCTGGGCGAGGGCTGGTATTATTTCGGCATGGCCGGGTCCCTCCTGGTGGCGGCCCATGCCCTGTCCCTGGCCCTGCTCCGCCACCCCCGGCCGGAGCGGGTGCTCATGGCCCTGCTCGGGGCCTGGTTCCTGGGCGTCAGCGCCATCGCCTACGGCACCACCTCCCCGCTGTTCCTGCTCCTGTGGTACGTACTGCCCGGCTTCGCCACGCTGCGGGAGTGGTCCCGGCTGAACATCGTGCTCACGCCGGCCATCGCCCTGGCCGTGGCCCTGGCCGCGGCCTGGATGCAGGACTGGCTGTCCGGCAAGCCGGAGGCCGGACAGGACCCGGCCCGCACCCGCCGCTTCCTGTGGGCCTTCGGGCTGCTCTGCGCCGGGGTGCTGGCCGCCCAGGCCGCGCTGTTCTGGAACGAGACATTCAACAACCAGTGGCTGCATTTCCACGCCCGGGGCGTGTTCAGCGCCTGGCTGCCCATGCTGGCCGGAGTCCTGGCCTCCGGGGTGCTGGCCGGCCTGGCTTGGCTGCGGCTGCGCGGAATCCCGGGCCGGCGCGTCCTGCTCGGCGCGGTGCTGGCCCTGGCCGCCATCACCACCCTGGACCTGGGCTGGACCGGCAGCCGGCAGTGGGCCCAGCCCTTCAGCGGGGAATGGCTCTCCCAGTTCACCCTGGAGGGGCCGGCGCCCGTCATGCGCGCCCAGGGCTTCGTCATGCCCCGCATCTGCGAATACAACACCCTGCCCATGTGGACCCAGTACAACGCCGGGGTGGTCAACGACTGGTACTATGCCCGCTACGTGGACCTGTTCAGGAAGTACTGGGACATCAACGCGGACAGCTGGGGTCCCAACCAGCTCCGGCAGCAGATGGACCCCGAGGACCACGACGCCATGATCATCCTGCTGGGGATGCACAACGGCATGAAGCTGTTCTTCACCCAGTCCGTGGACCACGCCGCGCCCCTGGCCCTGATCAAGGACGCCGTGGCGGCCGGACCGGCCGTGCGCGCCCTGGAGATCACCGCCTACGACGGCGACCGCTTGGAATTCACCGCCACCGTGGCCGTGGACGGGTACATCACCTACGTTGACAACTGGGACCCGGACTGGGTGGCCTGGGTGGACGGCAGGAAGGTGGAGATGAAAAAGGCCCTGGGCGCCTTCAAGAGCGTCCACCTCGCGCCGGGCGCGCACACCGTGCGCCTGGCCTACGTGCCCTACTCCGCGGAGCTGCCCTTCCTGGCGCGCTGAGCCTGCCATGCAGAAGAAATACAGGGTCCTCATCTTCATCGTGGCGTACAACGCCGAACGCTTCATCAGCCGGGTCCTGGAGCGCATCCCGGACCAGGTGGCGGCCAACCCAGACCTGGCTTGCGAGGTCCTGGTCATCGACGACTCCTCGCCGGACGCCACCTTCGCGGCGGCCAAGGCCTACAAGGACGCCAACCCGCGGCCCGGGCTGCCCCTGACCGTCATGCGCAACCCGGTGAACCTGGGCTACGGCGGCAACCAGAAGCACGGCTACCACTACGCCCTGGAGAACGGCTTCGACGCGGTGGCGCTCCTGCACGGCGACGGCCAGTACGCGCCGGAACTGCTGCCCCAGATGCTCGCCCCGCTCCGGGACGGATCCGCGGACTTCGTCATCGGCTCGCGCATGCTCTCCAAGGGCCGGGCGCTCCGGGGCGGCATGCCCCTGTACAAGTTCCTGGGCAACATCGTGCTCACCCGGCTGCAGAACGCCCTGCTCGGCTCGCGCCTGGCCGAGTTCCACTCGGGCTACCGGGCCTACTCCACCGCGGCCCTGAAGAGAATTCCCTTCGAACTCAACGCCAACGGCTTCGACTTCGACACCGACATCCTCATCCAGCTCCTGGACCAGGGCCAGCGCTGCCGGGAGATCGACATCCCCACCTACTACGGGGACGAGATCTGCCACGTGAACGGCATGCGGTACGCCCTGGACATCCTGCGCTCCACCCTGCTCTCCCGGCTCCAGAAGTACGCCATCTACTACCACCCCAAGTTCGACTACTCGCGCTGGCCCGCCTACACCTCCAAGCTGGACTTCGACTCGAGCCATTCGGCCGTGGCCCGGCGGGTGCGGCCGGACAGCACCGTGCTGGACGTGGGCTGCGGCAGCGGGTTCGTGGCCCAGGCCCTGGCCCACAAGGGCTGCCAGGTCTACGGCATCGACTTCGCCATCTCCCCGGAGCACAAGCAGTTCTTCGCCGGGTGGCGGGAGGCGGACATCAACCAGGACGACCTGGAGTTCGGCCTCCCCCGCGTGGACT
The DNA here is from genome assembly GCA_023453335.1 of Pseudomonadota bacterium. Classification (GTDB taxonomy): domain Bacteria; phylum Desulfobacterota; class Desulfovibrionia; order Desulfovibrionales; family Desulfovibrionaceae; genus UBA6814. The sequence continues at coordinate 7,475 of JAEXTU010000287.1, forward strand.
ACATCCTGCTCCTGGACATCGTGGAGCACCTGGAGGACCCCGAGGCCTTCTTCTTCCGGCTGCGCCGCCAGTTCGCCCGGCACGCGCCGCGGGTCATCATCTCCAGCGGCAACGTGGCCTTCCTCCCCATGCGGCTCTCCCTGCTCCTGGGCCAGTTCAACTACGGCAAGCGCGGCATCCTGGACCTCACCCACAAGCGGCTGTTCACCTTCTCCTCCATGCTCCGGGTGCTGCGGGCCTGCGGCTACCGCGTCGAGCAGGTGGAGGGCATCCCCCTGCCCTTCGCGCTCATCCTGGGCAACAACGGCCTGTCCCGCTTCCTGGCCCGGGTGAACCGGGCGCTCATCCGCCTGTCCAAGGGCCTGTTCGCCTACCAGCTCTGCGTGGAGGCCACCCCCCAACCCACGGTGCCCGACCTCCTGGACTCGGCGGACAAGCACTGAGGGACTTCCCCGCCCCGGCGTTTTGTGCTCTAACCCCGCCCATGCCGGACACGCTTCGCTCCGAAGAGGACTTCCTGGCGCTCATCGACGAGTGCTTCCCCACGGCCCACCCGGACCTCGCCGTGCCCCGCGGCGACGACTGCGCCATGCTGCGCTCCCCCGCGGACCTGCTCATCTCCACCGACCTCTTCCTGGAGCACGTCCACTTCCGGCGCACCTACTTCTCGGCCGGGGACATCGGGCACAAGGCCCTGGCCGTGAACCTCTCGGACATCGCGGCCATGGGCGGGGAGCCCCTCTCCTTCTCCCTGGGCCTCACCGTGCCGCCCGGCCTCAGCCGGGCCTATTTCCGGGAGCTGTTCGCGGCCATGGCAGAGCTGGCCGGGGAGCACGGGGTGTTCCTGTCCGGCGGGGACCTGTCCAAGGGCGAGTCCCTGGGCCTGTGCATCACCATCCTGGGCCGGCCCACGCCGGGCGGGCAGGTGCTGCGCCGCGGCCAATGCCGGCCCGGGGACCTGCTCCTGGGCCAGTTCAACTACGGCAAGCGCGGCATCCTGGACCTCACCCACAA
>JAEXTU010000372.1 GCA_023453335.1 Pseudomonadota bacterium
GCCCGGACCGGCCAGGCCCGCGGCCAGCACCAAGGTCGCGGCGAGCGCGGCAAATGCGGCCGGAAGCCGCGCCGGCCTCCGGGCCGCCCGCGCCCAGTCCGGGCTCATCAGGCAGGCCTCCGCTGACGGTTGATGCGGGCCCGGTCGCTGGCCTTCACGATGCGCTCCAGCATGTCCTCGATCTCGAAGGGCTTCATCACGTAGTCGAAGGCCCCCAGGGATAGGCCCTTGAGCCCGGAGTCCACCGAGCCGTGCCCGGTGAGCATGACCACCTCCACGCCGGGGTGGTGCTTCTTGAGCTCCTTCAGGGTCTCGATGCCGTCCATGCCCGGCATCATCACGTCCAGCACCACCACGTCCACCTCGTGCCCGGCCAGCCAGGCCAAGCCCTCGGCCCCGCTCCCGGCGGTGGCCACCTCCATCCCGCGCTTGCTGAAGCGCTTGGCGAAGAGGGCCGTGAAATCCGCCTCGTCGTCCACCACCAGCACCCGGATCGCCGCCATGCCGTCCCCCTATGCTTTGATGCGCCCGCTACACCACGTGCCCTTCACCCACCGGCAGGGCCACGCTGAAGGTCGTGCCCTTGCCCACCTCGCTGTGCACCGACAGCTGCCCGCCCAGCTTCTCCACGATGTTGTAGGCGATGGACAGGCCCAGGCCGGTGCCCTCGCCCACACTCTTGGTGGTGAAGAAGGGATCGAAGATCTTGCTGAGGTGTTCCGGGCTGATACCCGGCCCGGTGTCGGCTATGTCCAGCACCACCCGGCCGTTCTTCTCGTCCAGGGTGGTGGTCAGGCTGATGGAGCCGTCCTTGCCGATGGCGTCGATGGCGTTCTCCAGGATGTTCAGCACCACCTGCTGGAGCTGGGCGGTGTCCGAGACCACCACCGGCAGCTCCTCGGCAAAGAACTTGGTGATGGTGATGTTGCGGTACTTGGCCTCGTGCTCCAGGAACTGGGCGGTCTGCTCGGCCAGGCGGGAGAGGTCCACGTTCTCGCGCACCGGCTCCATGCGGCGGGCGAAGCCGAGCATGCGGTGGGTGACCTTCTTAGCCCGGTCCACGTGCATCTCGATCTTGTCCGCCACCGCGACCATCTCCTTGTAGTTCTGCACTTTTTCCTGGTCCTCCTCGGCCAGGAGGTCCTTGAGCCAGCCCGCGCTCTCCCGGATGAGGGTGAGCGGGTTGTTGACCTCGTGGGCGATGCCCGCGGCCAGCTTGCCCAGGGCGGCCATCTTGCCGGACTGCATGAGGGAGGCGTCCAGGGCGGCCTTCTCATGCTCCGCGGCCATGAGGGTGCGGGTGATGTGGCGGGCCACCAGATAGGCGCCGGTGAAGATCACCAGTGCGCCGGCGATGACCATGCCGATGACAAAGGAGTGGGTGGTGAGGAGCGGGCTCATGGCCTCGGCCGGCTCCACGCTCACCACCAGGAGCCAGGGGGCGTTCTCCAGCCAGGCCGAGCCGGCGATGACCGGGCGGTCGGCGATGCGCGTCTCGTCCACCCGCACCCCGCTGAACCGGGCCAGCGGCGGCATGTCGATCTTGGCCATGGCCCCGCCGCCGCCCCGGCTGGGGGTCTGCAGGAGCCCCTGCGGATTGACCAGGAAGGCGTCGCCGCTGCGCCCCGCCTGCACGCTGCGCACCAGGGTGTTGAAGATCTCCGAGTCGATGGTGGCCCGCAGTATCCAGTTCGTGCCCGCCTCGCGCCGGGACACCGCGATGATCACGTGCGGGAAGTTGCGGAAGCCCAGGAACACGTCGCTCACGTAGGTCCCGCTGCGCAGGACCGCGTGGAACCACTCGGCCTGGCTGTAGTTCACCTCGTGCAGTTGGCCGAAGGGACCCACGTAGGCGGCGTGGTCGCCCTTGCTGTCGATGACCCCGATGTCCACGAAGGCTTTCGAGCTGGCCTGCATGGTGTCGAAGACCTTGGCCAGGTAGTGCTCGTCGCGGATCTGGGCCAGGGTGTGGGTGGCGGCCAGGGTGCGCAGCTGCGCCACCCGCTCCTCGATGAAGATGTCGATGCCGTGCCGCTTGTTGTCCACCACCATGCGCAGGTTGTCCTGCACCTGCCGCGTGTAGGTGGCGGAGAACTGGTCGTAGATGAAGAACCCCAAGGCGAACAAGGGGATGAGGGAAAAGCTCAGGACCGTGAGCAGAAGCTTCACGCGCAGCGTGGCGTACTGCCGGATGTCCATACCCTCTCGTCTCCTGCACCGAAGGCCGGCCGCAGCCGGAGTTGCCAAGTTACCTCGTCCCCTGCCCTCTGGCAAGGCCGTCTCCACAACACGTCGAAATCATTTGACCAACTCGCCGTCCCGCCCGGCTCACGGTCCGGGCCTCACCCCCAACCGGCCGGTGATGTCGGCCAGGAGCCTGGCCTTGAGCGAGGCGGCATAGGCCGCGTCGGCCATGGCCATGTCCATCTGCCGGGTATGCACGATCACGTGGCCCAGGGCGGCCAGGCGCTCCTCCATGAAGGGGCGGCCGTAGCCCTCCATGCGGGCGAACAGGGCGTCGCCCTTGGTCTCGCAGCGCAGTCCCAGTTCCTCCAGCACCTCGGCGATCATGGCCGCGCGCAGGGTGCGGCGGACGTGGTCCGCGGCCCCGCCCTTGAAACGGAAAGAGAGGTAGTTGGCCGAGTCGTCGTCCCCGATGAGCGCCTCCACCGTGGAGAAATGGTAGCCGAAGCGCGACTGGAGCGAGCAGAAGTCGCGGCCGATCATGAAATAGTTCTTGTCGGCAAAGGCCGAGCCCTGGGCCGGGTCCAGGTCCGGATTGGACGCGGACCCGGCCAGCACGGACATAAAGCCGCGGGCGTCCACCGGCGGCCCGGCCCAGGGCACGGTGGTCATGCCCCGCCACAGGGCCAGCATGGGCGCGGAGGCGATCCGCTCCAGGGGCACGGTCTTGCCGTCCTTGGCCCCCGGGGGGCCGGCGATACCGTCGCCTAGGTCGATGATCCAGTACTGCATGGCCCGGCCGTTCACGGACAGCCGCTTGGCCGCCTGGGTGGGCAGGAGAATGTCCGCGCCCTGGCTGAACATCTCCTCCACGCTCTTCTCGTGGCAGAAGCGGGTGATGTCGTGCAGGGTGGCGCAGCCCTCGGGCGTGAACTCCGGGGCCGCGGGGTCGAGCAGGGGCAGGGGCACGATGCGCCGGGCCGCGCCCTCCAGCAGGGCGAGCACCGGGCTGCCCAACATGAGGTTCTTGGGCCGCTCCCGGCGGGGCAGCTCCGCGGTGGCGTCGCCGGGCAGCACCCGCCGGCCGTCCGCGTCAACGGTGACCACCCCCGCGTTTTCCAGGCCGGCCAGCGCGCCCTCCACGCCGAACAGGGCCGGCACTCCATACTCCCGGGCCACGTTGGCC
>JAEXTU010000413.1 GCA_023453335.1 Pseudomonadota bacterium
GATCCGGACCTATCTTACCCGGGCATGCAGCCTACTGATCCGAACGCCGGCGCGGCCCTGGAGCACAAGGTTGCCGCCTCCCGCGGCCTCCTGCGCCGCATCGCGGCCGAGCACGACCCCGGCCGCGTGGCCGTGGCCTGGAGCGGGGGAAAGGACTCCACCGTGGCCCTGGCCCTGTGGCGCGCGGTTCTGGCCGAGGCCCATCCCGGGGTCCGGCCCCGGGCCCTGTCCCTGGACACCCGCCTCAAGTTCCCCGAGGTCCTGGCCTTCCGCGACGTCCTGGCCGCGGAGTGGGGCATCGACCTGCAAATGGCCGCCCCGGACCTCTCCGGAGTCTTGCCCCAGCCCGCGGACAAGGCCGCCTGCTGCATCGCCCGCAAGGTGGAGCCCCTGCGCGCCGGCATCGCCCGCCTGAACCTCGGCGTGCTCATCTCCGGCCTGCGCGGGGACGAGCACGCCTCCCGAGCCGGCCGGCCGCTCCTGGAGCCCCGCACCGCCCCCGGCCATCTCCAGGCCAACCCGCTCCTGGCCTGGACCGAACTGGACGTCTGGGCCTACACCCTGGACCAGGGCCTGCCGTACTGCCCGCTCTACGACGCGGGCTACGCCTCCCTGGGCTGCCAACCCTGCACCCTGCGCCCCGGCGACGGCGAGCGCTCCGGCCGCCACCCCGACAAGGAGTTGCTCCTGGAACAGCTGCACAGCCTGGGATATTTCTAGGAAGCAAGAAGACGAAGAAGGGCAATTCATGAATTGCCCCTACACGAAAAGGGGCCGGCCAAACTCGTTGGCGCGACCCTCTTCCGTAGGGGCGATTCACGAATCGCCCTGTATTTCCGTCTTCTAGCCCAGCTCTTCGCTGCGCTGCTTGGCGGCCTGCACGGCCTGCATGAAGGCCCCGCGCACCGCCAGGGAGTCCAGGACCTGGGTGGCCGCGATGGTGGTGCCGCCGGGGGAGGTGACCATCTCCCGGAGCTGGGACAGGTGCAGGGGCAGGGTTTCGGCCAGCTTGGCCGAGCCGGAGAACAGGGCCTTGACCATCCGGGTGGCGTCGGGCCGGGGCAGGCCCACGGCCACTGCGGCGTCCACCAGGGCGTCCATGACGTAGAACACGTAGGCCGGGCCGCTGCCGCACAGGGCGGTGAAGGCGTCGAACTGCTTCTCGGGCAGGTGGTGCACCTGGCCCAGGCTCTGGAACAGCCCGGTGACCAGGTCCTTCTGTTCCTGGGTGAGGCGCATGTCGTCCAGGCACAGGGCGAAGACGCCCGCGCCGACCATGGCCGGGGTGTTGGGCATGACCCGCACCACCGGGCACTTGTCCTTGGACAGGGTGCCCAGGGTTTCCAGGCTGACGCCCGCGGCGATGGACACCAGGCAGTGCGCCTTGGTGAGCTTGGAGGCCAGGGCGGAAAGCACCGGGCCCATGACCTGGGGCTTGACCGCCACGATGGTGGTCCTGGCCTTGCTGACGACTTCCGCGGAGTCCGCGGCCGGGGTCATGCCCAGGCCGGCCAGGCGGTCCACCTTGGCCGAGTCCGGGTCGCAGCCCACCAGTTCGAGGTCCGTGCGCCCGAGCAGGCCCTCGATGATGGCGCCGCCCATGTTCCCAGCGCCGATGACCCCGATGGGGGTGCGCTTGGCGGCCATCAGCCCACGATCTCCAACTGGCTGAAGAAGTAGGCGATCTCGAAGGCCGCGGTCTCGGGCGCGTCGGAACCGTGGGTGGAGTTGGCCTCCACGTTCTCGCCGTACAGCTTGCGGATGGTGCCCTCGGCGGCCTTGGCCGGATCGGTGGCGCCCATGAGCTCGCGGTAGCGGGCGATGGCGTTCTCGCCTTCCAGGACCTGGACCACGCAGGGGCCGGAGCTCATGAAGGTGGTCAGGTCGTTGAAGAAGGGCCGGGCGGCGTGCACGTGGTAGAAGCCTTCGGCCTGTTGCTTGCTCAGGTGGATCTTCTTCATGGCCACGATCTTGAGGTCGGCCTCCTCGATCATGGCGTCGATCTTGCCGATGAGGTTCTTTTTCACCGCATTGGGCTTGATGATGGAAAAGGTGCGTTCGACCATGGGATTGTCCTCCGTGGGGATTGTCTATCAGGTAAGCAGCATCTTGTCAGACGAGAATTCCTCGCCCTTGACCGCGTAGAACTGGGCCAGCAGGTCGGTGACGTGGAGCTTCTGCTTCTCCTCGCCGGCGATGTCCAGGATGATCTTGCCCTGGTGGAGCATGATGAGCCGGTTGCCCAGCTTGATGGCCTGGTTCATGTTGTGGGTGACCATGAGGGTGGTCAGGTTCTGCTCGGTGACGAGGTGTTCGGTGAGCAGGAGGATGGCGTTGGCGGTCTTGGGGTCCAGGGCCGCGGTGTGTTCGTCCAGGAGCAGGACCTTGGGCCGGACCAGGGTGGCCATGAGCAGGGTGAGGGCCTGGCGCTGCCCGCCGGAGAGCAGGCCGATGCGGTCACCCAGGCGCTTTTCCAGGCCCAGGCCGATCTTGTGCACCTCGCGGCCGAAGAACGCGCGGTCCTCGTCGGTGACGCCCTTGGAGAGGCCGCGCGCCTTGCCCCGGCGCAGGGCCAGGGCCAGGTTCTGCTCGATGGACAGGGAGGCGCAGGTGCCCAGCAGCGGGTCCTGGAACACCCGGCCCAGGTGGGCGGCGCGGCGATGCTCGGGCCAGGCGGAGATGTCCGTTCCGTCCAGGGTGATGGCGCCGCTGTCCGGGAGGAAGGAGCCGGCCACGGCGGCCAGCAGGGTGGACTTGCCCGCGCCGTTGGATCCGATGACGGTGATGAAGTCGCCGTCGGACACGGACAGGGAGACCCCGTCCAGGGCCAGGACCTCGTTGACGCTCCCTCGGTGGAAGTACTTGGTGATGCCGGTCAGCTCGATCATCGGGCCAGCCGCTTCTTGAGCGCCGGGGCGGCCATGGCGCAGACCACCAGGGCGGCGGTGATGAGGTTGAGGTCGCTGGGGCTGAAGGTGAAAGTGCCGATCTTGAGCCCCAGGGCCAGGGCGATGACCATGCGGTAGAGCACCGAGCCCAGCACCGCGGCCATGACCGCCCGGGGCACGGAGCTGGCCCCGAACACGGTCTCGCCCACGATGACCGAGGCCAGGCCGGCCACGATGGTGCCCACGCCCATGTTCACGTCGGCCGCGCCCTGGTTCTGGGCGATGAGCGCGCCGGCGAAGGCCACCAGGGCGTTGGACAGCCCCACCCCGAAGATGATGACCTTGTGGGTGTCCACGCCCTGGGCCACGATCATCTGGCGGTTGTCGCCGGTGGCCAGCAGGGTCTGGCCCATCTCGGTGTAGAGGAACCAGACCAGGATGGCCGCCACCAGCACGGCCATGGCCGCGAAGCAGGCCGGGGCCGCCAGGTGGGAGGGCAGGCCCAGGTTCATCCAGGCGTCCAGCACCGTGGTGGTGCCGAGCAGGGACACGTTGGGGCCGTCCATGATCCGGATGTTGATGGAATAGAGGGCGATCATGGTCAGGATGGAGGCCAACAGGTGCAGGATCTTGAGCTTGGTGTTCAGGAGCCCGGTGACGGCCCCGGCGGCGAAGCCGGCGGCGGTGGCCAGGAGCAGGGAGAGGAATGGGTTGACCCCATGGGTGATGGCCACGGCCGAGACCGCCGCGCCCAGGGGCAGGCTGCCGTCCACTGTGAGGTCCGGGAAGTCCAGGACCCGGAAGGTGAGGTACACCCCCAGCACCATGATGCCGTAGACGAAGCCCTGCTCCAGGGCGCCGATGAACGCGAAGAAGGTCATGGGCAATCCGTGCGTGGAAAAGAAAAGGGCGCGGCCGGTCCGCGGTCCGCGCCCTTGATGTCCTGCCGGGCTGTTCTTGTCAAGCCGACAAGCGCAGTGGGGATTACTCGATTACCTTGTCGGCCTTCTTCTGCATGGCCTCGGGCACGGTCACGCCCATGGCCTTGGCGGCCTTCAGGTTGATCTCCAGCTTGAGGCCCTCCTGGAACTCCACCGGGGTGGCGGCGGGCGAGGCGCCGGCCAGGATGCGGGCGGCCATGGCCCCGGCCTGCTTGCCGTGCAGGAAGTAGTCGAAGCCCAAGGCGGCCACGCAGCCGCGGGGCACGGAGTCCACGTCGCCGGCGAACAGGGGCAGCTTGTTCTGCTCGCAGACCTTGACCAGGGACTCCAGGCCGGAGACCACGGTGTTGTCGGTGGGCACGTAGACCGCGTCGCAGCGGCCCACCAGGCTCTTGGCCGCGGCGTACACGTCGCCGGACTTGGCCGCGGTGGCCTCCTCGACCTTCACGCCCTTGGCGGCCGCGGCGTCGCGCAAGAGCTGCACCAGGGTCTTGGAGTTGGCCTCGCCCGCGTTGTAGACCACACCGACGCGCTTCAGCTTGGGCAGGAACTCCAGGATCATGCCCAGGTGCTTGTCCATGGGGGTGAGGTCGGACACGCCGGTGATGTTGGCTCCGGGCTTCTGCAGGTCGTCCACCAGCTTGGCGCCCTTGGGGTCGGTGATGGCGGAGAAGATGAGGGGCACCTTGGCCATGTGCTCGGCCTTCTTGATGACCTGGGCCTGGGCCTGGGCGCTGGGGGTGGCGATGGCCAGCACCAGGTCGGGATTCTCGCCGGCGATGGTCTGGGCGATCTGGTTGGCGGTGGCCATGTTGGCCTGTGCATTGTGTATCTTGTACTCGCAGGCCACGCCCTTCTCTTGCATGGCCTCCTGGAAGCCCTTGAGCACGGCGTCCAGGGCGGGGTGCTCGACGAACTGGTTGACCGCGACCACGTAGGTCTTGGCCCATGCGGCGGGGGCGGTGAGCAGGAGCGCTGCGGCCAGGGCGGCGCAAAGCAGGCGTTTCATGGCGTCACTCCAGAGTGGTTGAGGGTTTCTGGACAACGGTCCCGGGGCTTGCGCCGTTCTCCGGGGACAGTCGTGCCACAGGGGTGGCCTGGGCGGCAAGGGGGCTTGCGGCCCATTCCTCCAGCGCGGCAATGGTTTCGGGATAGGGGTGGCCGATGGCGATGGCCTGGCCGGTGGCCGCGGCCAGGCGCTCGGCCACTGCCAGCTGGCGCTGGATGGCCCCGCGCTCACGCACGTTGTCCAGGAACACCGCCCGGCGCAGGTAGGGGATGCCCATCTCCCGGGCCAGGGTGCGGGCCTGGGAGCGGCCGGTGGTCAGGCTGTCCAGGAAGAGCAGGTTGCGGGCGCGCAGTTCGCCGAGCACCAGGCGCATGGGCCCGGGCAGTTGGGTGAGCAGGGAGCCCATGTGGTTGTTCACCCCGATGATCCCGGGCACCGAGTCCAGGTCGGCGCGCAGGGTCTTGAGCAGGGCGGCGCTGTCCATGGAGCCGAGCAGCGCGCCCGGGCCGGGGTTCATCTCCGGGTAGCCGATGGGCTCCATGGGCAGGTGGAGCATGAGGGACAGGCCGCGGCTCTTGGCCAGGGCCACGATCTCCGCGGTGTGGTCCTGGTGGGGCAGCACCGCGAAGGTCACCGGTGCGGGCAGGGCGGCCAGCCGCCTGGCGGCGCCCAGGTCCCGGCCCAGGTCGTCGATGACGATGGCTAGGTGGCCCTTGCCCGGGGCCGTGGCCGGCGGCGGGGTGGGCGTGGCCGCGGTCTGGGGCCGGGTGAGGAGCAGGGTGTGGGTGGTGCGGCCCAGAGCGGCCACGGTCCAGGCCCCGGCGGGGGTGTGGGTGAGCGTGGCCTGCGGAGCCCAGGCCGCCAGATTGCGGCCCAGGATGCGGGCGAAGCGCTCCGGGTCGGGCAATTCGAGCTCCAGGATCTGGGAGTGGTAGGTCTCGGCCCCCAGGGTTTCGGTGCGCAATTCGCGGATGGCCAGCCGGTCCGGGGCCAAGTTCAGGGAGGCCAGGGTGGAGGCCAAGGCATAGTCCACCAGCTTGGCCACCCGGTCCAGGGGCGCGGCCTGGGGCTCCTCGTAGGGCGGGCCGGCGTTGCCCGGCGCAGCGGGGGCGGGGGCGGGCGCAGGGGCCGCCTCGGCGGCCGCGGGCGGCGCCGGCGGGGCCGGCTTGGGC
>JAEXTU010000011.1 GCA_023453335.1 Pseudomonadota bacterium
CATGGCCGGGGGCAGCATCATCATGCCCATGGCCAGCAGGATGGAGGCCACCACCATGTCCAGGATCAGGAAGGGGATGTAGATCATGAACCCGATCTGGAACCCGGTCTTGAGCTCGCTGATCACGTACCCGGCCACCAGGATGGTGATGGGCACGTCTTCCTTCTTCTCGGGCCGGTCCATCTTGGTGATAGCGTAGAACACCGAGAGGTCCTTTTCCCGGGTGTGCTTGAACAGGAAGCCGCGCAGGGGCTGCTCCGCGGTATGCATGGCCTCGGTGAAGCTCATGCGCTCCGCCAGGTAGGGCTGCAGGGCCTGGTCGTTGATCTGTTTGCCCACCGGATACATGATCACGAAGGTCATGAAGATGGCCAGGCTGGCCAGGATCTGGGTGGGCGGCATCTGCGCCGTGCCCATGGCCTGGCGCAGGAAGGAGAACACGATGATGATCCGGGTGAAGGAGGTCACCGTCAGGATGATGGACGGCGCCAGGGACAGCACCGTCATCATGAACAGGATCTCGAGCAGGAGGGAGACGTTCTCCGGCTCGGTCTGCCCGGCGGCCAGGTTCAGGCTGAGGGTGGGCTGGGTGGTGGCGGCCCAGGCCGCGCCGGACAAGGCGAGGACCAGGCCTAGGCTAAGGAGTATCCTCCTTGCCAGCGCGCTCCATGGCCTGGGAGAACTGGGTTTGCGAAGCCTCATGGGGGTCGTCCACTTCCGTCAACAGGTTGATGGTGGTCTCGGTCACTCCGAGCACCATCACCTTATTCAAGAAGCGGACCACCACCACCGCCTTGCGCGGGCCCAGGGCCAGGCTGCCCTCGACGGCCAGGCCTCCGCGCTTGAACATGGAGAGCCCGGCCTTGGGGCCGTAGCGCTTGAGCAGCCAGTAGGCCAGGAGCAGGACGCCCAGGATGAGCAGAAGCCCGCCCATCATGGACCACCAGCCCTCGCCCAGCCCTGCGCTGGGCAGGGCCTGGGTGGCGTTGTCGGCGGCGAGCGCGAGGCTAGGCAAGCTGCTTCACCCGTTCGATGGGGCTGATGATGTCGGTCAGCCGCACGCCGAATTTCTCGTTGATGACCACCGCCTCGCCGCGCGCCACCAGCTTGCCGTTGACGTAGATCTCCAGCGGCTCGCCGGCCAGCTTGTTGAGCTCGATGACCGAGCCCTGGCCGAGCTGCAACAGCTCGTTGATGAGCAGCTTGGTGCGGCCCAGCTCCGCGGACACGTCCAGGGGGATGTCCAGGATGAAGTCCAGGTCCCGCTTGGTGGCGTCGGGCCGGGGGGCCTTGGCCTCATCCGTCAAATCCTTGAACTCCGCGCCGCGGCTCTGGGTGTGCAGGAAGGACTGCTCGCGCTCCTTCTTCATGGAGGTCTGCTCTTCCGAGGCCAGGGCCGCGGCCCATTCGTCGGCCAGGGCCTGGTCGTCCCCCCCGCCGCCCCCGCCGCCGGCCGGGGCGCCGCCGCCGGCCGGAGCCGCCGGCTCATCCTGTTCTTCAAGCGCCGCGGCCCATTCAGCGGCCAGGGCGTCCTGATCCATGTCGTTGCCCATGTGTCCACCCCCTTGCGGGTGCGTGTTGTCGCCGGCCGCAGCCGGCGCGGATGTTTCCCTACTGGATGACCATCTCCGTGAAATAGACCCGCAGCACCTTGTTGCCGGACACCACCTGGTTCAGCCGCTCCACGATCTCGTTCTTGAGCATGATCTTGCTCTCCACCGAGGAGAGGTCCGCGAAGGTCTTGCTGGACAGGAGCAGGATGATGGCGTCGCGGACCTTGGGCTCGGAGCCTTTCAGCTCCTCCGCGGCCTTGGGGTCGGCCATCTCCACGTCCACCGTGAGCTTCAGGTAGCGCCGGCCCAGGGGGTCGGCCAGGTTGACCACGAAAGTGGGCAGGGTGACGATCTCGGGCTTGGCCGCCTTGTCGCCCTCCTTGCCGCCCTCCTTCTTCTCGCCGCCGTGGCCGCCGCCGGATTCGGCCGGGGCGCCCTCGGTCGTCTCGGCCTTCTTGGCGAAGAAGTACTTGTAGCCGAACCATCCGCCTCCGCCGAGCAGGCCTAGAAGGACCACCAGGATGATGATCCACTTGAGCTTGCCGCCCTTCTTCTTGCCTTCTTCCTTGGGCGCTTCGAGCTGGTTGTCGGCCACGGGATGCTCCTTGCGATTGCCGTTTGTGGTGCCGGGCGAGTCCGGGCGCCGGAAGGTCCCGGCCGGGAAGCCCGCTGTCCAGGAGATACCCCAGCACGGACTCGCCGCGCAACCCGCCGGAGGGGGCCGCACCGGCGGAGCCCCTCCGTCCCTTTTTCCTACTCCTGGCCGGCCGCCCGGGGCCGCGCCCCGAAAATCCGCGTGCCCACCCGGACATGGGTGGCGCCCTCGGCGATGGCGACCGGAAAATCGTCGCTCATGCCCATGGAGAGCACCGGGAGTGCCATGCCCAGCCGGACTTCCAGGCGATCCCGCGCCTGGCGCAGCCCGGCGAAATACCGGCGACCCTGCTCCGCGTTCCCCAAGGGGGGCAGGAGCATGAGCCCGCGCAGCCGGAGGGTGGCCAGCCCGGCCACTTCCTCGGCCAGGCGGGTGAGTTCCTCCGCCGCAACCCCCGCCTTCTGCGCCTCCCCGGCCAGGTTGGCCTGG
>JAEXTU010000004.1 GCA_023453335.1 Pseudomonadota bacterium
ACCCCCTGGCAGCAGCCACGCCGTTGGGCCGGCTTAAGGCTTACGATCCCGACCCCTGCGGCATCACCGGCGACGTGAACTCCCTGCGCTTCGCAACCGACGGCCGGGTGGAGGCCCTGTCCACCATCCATCACCTGGTGCGGGTGGTCCCGCCCGGAGGGAGGCCCCTGGTCTTCGGCCCGGGCTTCACTGAGTCGGCCTGCGGCGACGGGGCCAAGGTGCCGGTGCCCCTGCGGCTGGAGTTCCCGGACGCGGGGACCGTGCGCTTCCCGGATTACGGCCTGGCTTTCTCCCTGGCCGGGAACGAGGTGGCGGTGGAGAACTTCGATCCCGGGCCGGTGGCCATCAGCATCCCCTGTGCGTAGGCCGCATGGACGCCCCTGACGCCATCATCCTCGGGGCCGGCGCGGCCGGCCTGGTTTGCGCCGAGGCCGCGGCCTGCCGGGGCCGGCGGGTGCTGGTGCTGGACCACGGCAAGGTGGCCGGCCGCAAGGTGCGGCTGTCCGGGGGCGGCCGCTGTAATGCCGCCAACCGCGGGGCCGGCGAGGCGGACTACCTGTGCGGCACCCCGCACTTCGTGCGCTCGGCCCTGGCCCGCTTCGGCCCGGCCGCGGTGGAGGCGCTCCTGGCCCGGGGCGGGCTCACCCTGCACGAGGAGGAGGGAGGCAAGCTCTTCTGCGACCAGGGCGCGCCCGCGGTGGCCCGCTGGCTGGAGGCCGCGGCCCGGCAGGCCGAGGCGGAACTCCTCCTGGGCTGCAGTATTCGCGAGGTGGAGCAGGGCGAGGCCGGGTTCACCGTGTTCACCGACGCGGGCATGTTCAGCGCCCCGCGCCTGGTGCTGGCCCTGGGCGGCAAGTCCTGGCCCTCGGCCGGGGCCACGGCCTGGGGCTACCAGCTGGCCCGCAACCTGGGCCTGGGGGTGACGCCCCTGGCCCCGGGCCTGGTTCCCCTGGTCCTGGGCCGGGGCTGGGCCTGGTCCGACCTCTCCGGGGTGTCCTGCCGGGCGCGGCTCTCCTGCGCCGGGGGCAGCGCCGTCGGCGACCTACTCCTCACCCACGCCGGCCTCTCCGGCCCGGCGGCCCTGGACATCTCGCTGTTCTGGGAAAAAGGCCAGGCCCTCAGCCTGGACCTGCTGCCCGGCCTGGACCTGGAGGAGCTGCTGCGTGCGGCCCCGGGCAAGGCCAAGGTACGCAACCTCCTGGCCCGGCACCTGCCCGAGCGCCTGGCTGGGGCGGCCAGCGGCGACCTGGGCGAGCTGCGGGTGGGGGACCTGTCCAGGGACAAGGCGAGGGAGCTGCGCACCCGGATCTGCGCCTGGGAGCTGCACCCCCGGGGCACCGCGGGCTGGGAGACCGCCGAGGTCACCCGGGGCGGGGTGGACTGCGCGGCCGTCTCCTCCAAACGCTTGGAGGCCCGGACCGGGCCGGGCCTCCACGTGGTGGGCGAACTGCTGGACGTCACCGGCCGCCTGGGCGGCTTCAACCTGCTGTGGGCCTTCGCGTCAGGCCATGCCGCAGGAATGTCTCTTTAGGCTTCGAAGCGCGCGGCCGAAATGATGCTGACCGGCTCGGCGGGCACGTCGTCGTGGCCCAGATAGCTGCGGGTCTTGACCTTGCCGATCTTCTCCACGTTCTCGAACCCTTCCACCACCTTGCCGAACACGCAGTAGCCGAACCCGTCCAGGGTGGGCGCGGTGTGGTTCAGGAAGGCGTTGTCCTTCAGGTTGATGAAGAACTGGGCCGAGGCCGAGTGGGGGTCCGGGGTGCGGGCCATGGCCAAGGTGCCGGCCAGGTTGGGCAGCTCGGGGCTGGCCTCGTTCTTGATGGGGGCGCGGGTCTTCTTCTCCTTCATGTCGAAGGTCATGCCCCCGCCCTGGATCATGAAGTTCTTGATGACCCGGTGGAAGATCACGCCGTTATAGAACTCGTCGTCCACGTACTGCAGGAAGTTCTTCACGGTCTCCGGGGCCTTGTCGGCGAACAGTTCGACCAGGATCTCGCCCAGGGAGGTCTCGATGAGCACCAGAGGATTGGACATGGGGTCCTCCTTGCGGAAAATAGCGGCGCGGGCCGCGGGGCCTGGGTAGCGCACTTTCCCGGGTTCGTCCAGGCCGGCGGCCCGGGGTTGAGCCCCGGGCGCAAAGCGGGTATGGAGCCCCTTCATCCCCTGCACAGGAGCCTGGCATGAAGATAGAGCGCCTCGAACCCAAGCCCGAATTCGACATCATGTATTTCCTGGAGCTGTCCGGCCTGAACCGCGTGGACCAGGACCTGCTCGACGCCATGGAGTCCGGCTGGGAGGACTGGCTGGACCGGGTTCAGGCCTTCCGCATCGCCCCGGAAAAGGCCAAGAAGGGCGAGGGCTACCTCCTGGTCTATCTGCCCGAGTCCGTGGAGCAGGCCGTGGAGGCGGCCTGGGAGGCCTCGCCCCAGCAAGGCGAGACCTTCCATAACCTGGCCATCACCCTGGTCATGGCCTCGGCCCAGAACCTCATGCCCGAGTTGCTGGAGTCCTGCGCGCCCCTGCCCAAGCCGAGCAAGGCCATGCAGGAGGCCTTCGCGCAGGTGGGCGTGCACTGGAACCCGCAGATCGACAAGCTGGACCGGCAGTACGCCCTGTTCACCCTCATGCCCTACTCGGGCGGGTGCGAGCTGTGCACCCAGAGCGCATCCTGCCCCAACAGCACCCTGACGCAGTAGCCGGCATGCCGTGCGCGAACTGCTCCTGGGCGCGCTGACCATCAGTTTTGCGCCCATCCTAGTCAAGTTGTCCGCCACCGGGGCCGACGCCGTGGCCTTCTGGCGCATGGGCTTCGGGCTGGCCGGGCTTTTGGCGGTGAGCGCCGCGCAGCGCCTGCCCCTGTCCCTGCCCCGCGACGCGGCCCGGCTGGCGGTGTTCGCCGCGGCCTTCTTCGCCGCGGACCTGTTGCTCTGGCACCGCAGCATCCTCATGGTGGGGCCTGGCCTGGCCACCCTGCTGGCCAATTTCCAGGTGTTCCTGCTCATCGCCTTCGGCTGGGTGTTCCTGGGCTCCCGGCCCACCTGGCGCGGCCTGGCCGCGCCGGTCCTGG
>JAEXTU010000058.1 GCA_023453335.1 Pseudomonadota bacterium
CCACCCGGCCCTTCGGGCCCGCGCTCGGCGCGGCCGGGCTGGACGCGGACTTCGGGACGAGCGAGCCCGAGCGGCTGGCGGCCGCGGGCAAGACCGCCCTGTACCTGGCCGTGGACGGCGTCCTGGCCGGGCTGCTGGCAGTGGCCGACACCCTGCGGCCCGATTCGCCCGGGGTGGTGGCCGGCCTCAAGGACCTGGGGGTCACGGTGTACATGCTCACCGGCGACAACGCGCGCACGGCCAGGGCCGTGGCCGCCCAGGCCGGCATCCGCGAAGATAGGGGGGAGGTCCTGGCCGAGGTGCGGCCCGAGGACAAGGCGGCCAAGGTCAAGGAGTTGCAGGCTCAGGGCCAGGTGGTGGGCATGGTGGGCGACGGGATCAACGACGCCCCGGCCCTGGCCGCTGCGGACCTGGGCGTGGCCATGGGCACCGGCATCGACGTGGCCATCGAGAGCGGCGACGTGGTGCTCGTCGGCGGCAAGCTGCCCGGGGTGCTCACCGCGCTCAAGCTCTCCCGGGCCACGGTGCGCAACATCAAGCAGAACCTGTTCTGGGCCTTTGCCTACAACGTGCTGCTCATCCCCCTGGCCGCCGGGGTGCTGCACGTCTGGGGCGGCCCCACCCTCAACCCCATGATCGCCGGCGCGGCCATGGCCGCCTCCAGCGTCTCGGTGGTGTCGAACGCCCTGCGACTGCGGTGGTTCAAGGGATGAGACATTTAGCCAGGCAGGAGTCCGCCATGCCCAGGAAATTCCTCGCGCCCCTCGCGGTGTTCGTGCTGGCCCTCGCCCTGCCGGCCTTTGCCGGCCGGGGGGGGATCATGGGGAAGATGGATGGGCCGGCGGGGAAGCTGGGATATCCGGGCGGGGGCAAGGTGGCCGTGTCGCCCGACGTGCCGGACGACGTGACCCCCGAGGAGGTGGGCGCGTTCTTCCCGGTGAAGGCGGACCTGGCGTCCATGCGCGCCCGGGGATTCCTGCCCACCGGGCTGGTCCCGGTGTATCCCGCGGAGGCCCAGTGCCTGCCCGCGGACTCCATGTTCGCCGCGGACAGGCGGGGCGACGGCAGCCCGCGCAGCCCCAGGTTCTTTGCGGGATACCACAGCGGCATGGACATCCCGGCCCCGGAGGGCACGCCGGTGCTGGCCGCGGCGTCCGGCGTGGTGGTGCACGCCAGCGAGGGCCTGAACATCGGCGGCCTCGGCCTCATCCTCCAACACGCGCCGGAAGACACCGGGCTGCCGGTGTGGACCTACACCGAGTACAAGCACCTGCGGGAGCTGCCCGCGGACCTGCCGGTGGGGACCCGAGTGGCGCGCGGCCAGAAGATCGGCGAGGCCGGGACCAGCGGCACCACCGGCGGCTACTACGGCGAGGAGGGGCATTCCCACCTGCACTTCGCGGCGTACTGGAACAAAAAGCCGGCGTACAGGGCCGACCCGGTCTTCATCCCCGCGGACGGGCAGTGGATGGACGCCCTGGCCCTGTACCGCACCCCGCCCCTGGACTCGGCGTCCCTGGCCGCCCTGCCAGCGGCGGCCAAGCGCACCCCGATTCCCTACCAGCGGCCGGACGGGGGCACCGTGCCCCCCGGCAGCAGGTTCATCTGGCCCTTTGCCTGCGCCCCGCGTTGAGGCGCTTCCCCTTCACACCGAGCGCACGCACGGAGACCCACATGCTCACCCTCGCCGACAGCGCCAAAGAACTCATGGACAACTATTTCAGCAAGAACGAGAAGCAGCCCATGCGGGTCTTCCTGGCCTCGTCGTGCAGCGGCGAACGGCTGGTGGTGGCCCTCAAGCCGGCCGAGCCCAATGACCAGGTGTTCGAGATCGAGGGCTACACCATCGCCATGGACCGCGACCTGCTGGCCCAGGCCCAGCCGGTGGCCATCCACGCCGGACCCACCGGGTTCATTGTCCAGTCCAGCCTGAAACTGGCGGCGGGCGGTTGCGGAAGCTGCAAGAGCTGCGGTTGACGCCGCAGCTGAGCGTTTCTTTCAAGAAACCTTGCGGTTTTTTGGGGGGCGTCGTCCAGTCCAGCCCGAAGCGGGCGGCGGGTGACTGCGGAACCTGCAAAAGCCGCGATTAGCCCGGGAGCAGGCCCTCCAGGTCCAGGACCAGCCCCTCGGCCCGGGTGGCGCGGCCCTTGGGGTTGCGGTTGAGCACGCCGGTGATGAGCACTCGGCGCACCTCGCCGCCGGCCTTCCGCACCCGGACCAGGGACGAAAACGGCTGCTCCACCGGGCCGGGCTGGCTGCGGTCGGGCACCCGGCCCAGGTCCTGGGGCAGGATCAGGGCCAAGGCCTCTTCCCGCGGCAGTTCACAACGCTCCGGGTCCAGGCCCAAGAGGCGGCAGGCCACGGCGTCGTAGCGCACGGTCGTGCCGTCCGCCACCCAGGCGCCCAGACCTACCGCACTCATGAGGCCCTTGAGCCGCTCGTTGTCGGCCTTGATGGCCTGGCAGGCCGCCTTGTGCTCGGTCACGTCCAGGTAGGTCCCGGACCAGATCAGCTTGCCCGGCTCGCTGCCGGGCACCAGCCTGGCCAGGCCGTACCCGTACCCCGGGCTGCCGTCCTTGCGGATGATCCGGAAGGCGCAGCGGATATCCCGCTTGGCGGCCAGGGCCTCGGCGTAGTCGCGGGCCACGTGCTCCCGGTCGTCGGGATGGACGTGGGAAAGGAAGAACTCCAGGTCGGTGCGCCGCGCCCCGGGCTCGTACCCGAAGGCCCGGTACATGTCGTCCGACCACCAGCTCTCGTCCGTTTCCGGGTCGTGCTCCCAGTGCCCGATGCGGGCCAGTTCGTGCGCCCGCTGCAGGCGCTGCACCGCGAGCCGGCGCTCGGCCTCGGCCCGCTTGAGGTCGGTGATGTCCAGGGCCAGGCCGTCGCAGACCCGCCCCCCGGCCTCCACGTCCCGGCAGGCGGCCTGGAAGCGCACCCAGGCCGGGCTCCCGTCCGAGCGCGCGAACCGGACCTCCCGGCACAGGGTCTGCTGCCCGCAGCGGCATTTCTCCAGGTCGCCCAGGAAGCCGGCGCGATCCTCGGGGTGCATGGCGTCCAGGACCGCGTCCAGGTCCGGCTGGCCTCTCCAGGCCCCGGCTCCGACCAGGGTGGCCAGGCCCGCGCTGGCAAAGGACAGGCGGTGCCGCCCGTCCTCCCCTTCGCTGAGCTGGAACACCGCGCCCCTGGCCAGGTTGTCCCCCAGGGTGCGCAGCCGGCTCTCGCTCTCCCGGGCCGCGGCCTCGGCCCGGGTGCGGCGGCCCACCTCCTCCTCCAGGCGGTGCACGGTCTCGGCCAGGCCCCGGGTGCGCTCCCGGACCCGCTCCTCCAGGTTGGCGTGCATGGTGCGCAGGGAGTCCTGGAGCAGCCGCTGCTCGGTCACGTCCAGGACCACGCCGTGCAGCCGCAGAAGCCGGCCCGAGGCATCGCGCTCCACCGCCCGGTGGCTGAGCAGGAACCGCTCCCGGCCGTCCTTGCGCAACACCCGGAAACTCAGCATGGGCACGTCGCGGCCGGCCAGGAGTTCGCTCTTGGCCGCGGCCGCAATGGCACGGTCGTCCGGATGGACCATGCGGGCGAAGGCCTCGGGACCGGCCTCCACCTCACCGGGCTCGAAGCCCAGCATGCGGTACAGGGAGTCGGACCAGAAGGTCAGCCCGGTATGGGCCACATACTCGTAGCTCCCCACCGCGGCGATGTAGCTGGTCCACTCGGCCCCCGGGGATGCGCCGGCCGGGACCCCGTTCCGGCCGCGGGCGAAGAGGAAGAGGTTGGCCGGTTCGGTGCCCAGGGCCTCGGCCAGGCGGATGATCATGGCAAAGGAGGGGGCCGAGGTCCCGCGCTCCATGTTGGAAAGATGCTCGACCGTGATGCCCAGGCGGCCGGCCAACTCCCCCTGGGTGAGGTTCTCCAGGGTGCGCAGGAAGCGCAGCCTGCGGCCGAAGAGTTGCTGCCAATCCGCGGAGGTGGGTGTGTTGTTCATGGTTTTGCCACAATACCATGAACTGAAGGTTCAAGTCATCACCTTTGAAAATACCTCGCCGAGGCGAGGTTTGAAAGGAATCAATGTGAGGCCCAGGGGAAGGACCGCGCGCCCGGCCCCCTGGGCTCAGGCATCGCCAAGCTGGCGCTTGGCCGCCTTGATCTCTTCCGCGCCCACCTGGTCCAGGAGCACGAGAAGCTCCTCGATGCTGTAGGGGCTGCGGGTCTTCTGCTTGTAATCGGTGGCCTTCTGCAGCCCCTCCTTGGTGAGCCGGCCGGACTGGAGGAGAACCTCCACCACGTTCTTCGGACGGCTGGAGCCGGTCCGGGTGGCCAAGGACATGAGGTTGTCCCGCTCGGCCACCAGGTGGTTGACCTGGTCCTGCAGGGCGCGCGCCTTGGTGTGC
>JAEXTU010000082.1 GCA_023453335.1 Pseudomonadota bacterium
CCCCCCCGGCCGGCGCCCCCCCGCCCGGGGCTTTTTTTCCCCCTTTGCATCCGCGGCCAGCTTGGAGTAGTCAGAGCCGTCATGAACGCCCCGCGTCGCGCCTCACTCCCCTGCCGCCCCTTCCGCATTCTGGCCGGCCTGCTGGCCGCCTGGCTGGCGCTCACCGCGCCCCTGGCCGCGGTCCCGGCCTCGGCCGGGCTCTTCGGGTCCTTCTCGGTCAAGGACGAAGCCGAGCTGGGCAAGAAGCTCAACACCTACATCCGCTCCCGCTTCCCCCTGGTGGAGGACCCCGAGGTGGTGGAGTACGTGCGGGGCGTGGTGGACCGCCTGGCCGCGGTGCTGCCCAGCATCCCCTTCGCAGTGACCACCACCGTGGTGCGCCACGACGCCATCAACGCCTTCGCCTCGCCCGGCGGCTACGTGTACGTGTTCACCGGACTGCTCCACCAGTTCGAGCACGAGTCCGAGCTGGCCGGGGTCATCGCCCACGAGCTGGCCCACGTGACCCAGCGCCACGTGGCCAGCCGCATCGAGGCCATGCAACTCATAAGCATCGCCTCCCTAGCCGGGGCGGTGGCCGGCATCTTCCTGGGCCAGGGCGGGGACCCCACCCGGTCCGCGGCCGGCCAGGCCCTGATGGTGGGCGCCCTGGCCGGCGGGCAGACCGCCATGCTGGCTTACAGCCGCACCGATGAACGCGAGGCCGACCAGGTGGGCATGAACTACCTCACCGCCGCCGGCTTCCCGCCCCAGGGCATGGTCCACGCCTTCGAGCGCATCCGCAAGGTGCGCTTCGCCAGCGGCGGGTCCTTCCCGGCCTACCTCTCCACCCACCCCGACGTGGACGAGCGCCTGTCCTACCTGGACGGCCGGGTGGCCGCCCTGCCCGCGGACGTGCGCGAACGCACCGAGGACGACACCAAGTTCAGGCGCATCCAGACCCTGGTGCGGGCCCGCTACCTGGACCCGGCCGTCTCACTGCCCTTCTTCCAATCCCGCACCAACCCCACGGCCCTGGACTACATGGGCCTGGGCATCGTGCAGGCCAAGCTCTCCAAGTTGCCCGAGGCCAAGGCCGCCTTTGACAAGGCCCTGGCCATGGCCCCCAACGACTCCCTGGTGCTGCGCGAGGCGGGCAAGCTCCAGTTCACCAAGGGCGACGGCGACCTGGCCGCCCGCTATCTGCAGAAAGCCGTGCTCCTGAACCCCAGGGACCTCATCGCCCTGTTCTACTACGCCCGGATCATGGCCGAGAAGGGCCAGGTGGACCGCGCCTCGGAGTACTTCGAGCGGGTGCTGCGGGCCCTGCCCGACGACAGCGAGGTGCACGCCTACCTGGGCCGGCTCAAGGGCGAGCACGGCGACCTCTTTGCCGGCCACCTGCACCTGGCCTACGCCGCCATCTACGACCTGGACAAGAAGCAGGCCATCTTCCACAAGGACAAGGCCGGCCGCCTGGCCCAGACCCCGGAGCAGAAGAAGGACTTCGAGAAACTCGAGGCCGTGTTCAAGGAACGCGCCGAGTTCTGGTAGGCCCGCCGTGCCGCCCATCCGCATCGTTGCCGCCTGGCGACTGGCCCCGGGCCTGCTGCGCCTGGCCCAGGGCGACCTCACCGCCTGGGATGGGGACGCGGTGGTCAACGCGGCCAATTCCGCCCTGGCCGGGGGCGGCGGAGTGGACGGGGCCATCCACCGCGCGGCCGGGCACGACCGGCTCCAGGCCGCCTGCTCGGAGATCGTGCACACGCAGGGCCGGCTGCCCGCGGGCCGAGCCGTGGCCACCCCGGGCTTCGGACTCGCGGCCACCCACATCATCCATACGGTGGGCCCCATCTGGCGCGGCGGGAGCGCAGGCGAGGCCGCGGCCCTGGCCTCGGCCTACCGGGAGAGCCTCAAGGTCGCCCACGGCTTGGGGGCGGTCCGGGTGGCCTTCCCGGCCATCTCCTGCGGGGCCTATGGCTACCCGGTGTCTGACGCCGCGCGCATCGCCCTGGCCGAACTGGCCACGGGCCTGCGCGCCGGCCTGGCCGCCGAGGCGGCCATGGTGCTCTTTTCCGACGAGGCCCTGCGCACCTGGCTGGACGCGGCCCGCGACCTGTTCGGACAACCCACGGAGTAAGGCATGGAACTGCACGGCACCACCATCCTGGCGGTCCTGGACGACAAGGGCGTGGCCATGGCCGGAGACGGCCAGGTCACCATGGGCCAGAACGTGGCCCTCAAGCACGGGGCGCGCAAGGTGCGCCGCCTCTACAACAGCAAGGTCCTGGCCGGGTTCGCCGGGGCCACGGCCGACGCCTTCACCCTGTTCGAGCGCTTCGAGGCCAAGCTGGAGGAGTTCGGCGGCAACCTGCCCCGGGCCAGCGTGGAGCTGGCCAAGCAGTGGCGCATGGACCGGGTCCTGCGCCGGCTGGAGGCCATGCTCCTGGTGGCCGATGCGGCCAACGTGCTGCTCATCACCGGGTCCGGAGACGTGATCGAACCCGACGACGGGCTGGCGGCCATCGGCTCGGGCGGCCCCTACGCCCTGGCCGCGGCCCGGGCCCTCAAGCGCCACACCCCCCTGCCCGCCGAAACCATCGTGCGCGAGGCCATGGCCGTGGCCGCGGAGCTGTGCGTGTTCACCAACGACCACTTCACCGTGGAGACCATGGACAAGTAGCCCGCGTCATCCTTCGAAAACACGACGCCGCCCGCTCCTGCCGGAGCCGGGCGGCGTTTCTTATTGTACCGGGGACTACAGGGCCAGATAGGCCTTGCGCACGCCCTCGTCGGCCAGGAGGGCCTGGCCGGCTCCCTCCATGACCACCCGGCCGGAGGAGATGACGTAGCCACGGTCGGCCAGGGCCAGGGCCTCGTGCACGTTCTGCTCCACAATAAGGATGGTCATGCCCTCCTTCTTGAGCAGGCGCACGGTGTCCAGCACCTCGTCCACCAGGAGCGGGGCCAGGCCCAGGGAGGGCTCGTCCAGCATGAGCACCTTGGGGTTGGACATGAGCCCGCGGCCGATGGCCACCATCTGCTGCTCCCCGCCGGACAGGGTGGCCGCGGCCGGGCCGCGGCGCTCCGCAAGGCGGGGGAACAGGTCGAACACGTAGGCCAGGTTGCGCTCCACCTGGGCCGGGTCGTGCAGCACGTAGGCCCCCAGGCGCAGGTTCTCCTCCACGGACAGGGGCTTGAAGAGCATCTTCTCCTCGGGCACGTAGACCACTCCCAGGCGCACCAGGTCCTCGGCGCGGCGGCCCTGCACCTCGCGGCCCTCGAAGAGCACCGCCCCGGCAAAGGGCGGCTGGGAGCCCACGATGGCCCGCAGCAGGGTGGACTTGCCCGCGCCGTTGGCCCCCACCACGCACACGCACTCCCCCCGCTGCACCGTCAGGCTCACCCCGTCCAGCACCGGCAGGGTGGAATAGCGCACCTTGATGTCCAGGACCTCAAGCAGGGGCATGGTCCCCTCCCGCCAGCCGCGCGGCGTAGCGCTCACCCAGATAGGCCCGCACCACGTCCGGGTGGGCGGCCACCTCGGCGGGCGGCCCGTCCACGATGAGCTGGCCGTAGTCCAGCACCAGCACCCGCTGGGACAGGCGCATGACCAGGGCCAGGATATGCTCGATGAGCAGCACCGTGATGCCCATGTCCTGGTGGATGGAGGCGATGGAGGCGATCATCTCCTCGATCTCGCTGGGGTTCAGGCCCGCGGCCACCTCGTCCAGCAGGAGCATCCGGGGCCGGGTGGCCAGGGCGGTGGCCATGGTGAGCAGCTTCTGGGCCGCCACCGGCAGGTCCCGCACCCGGGCCGCGGCGTGCCTCTCCAGGCCGAAGCGCTCCAGCATCGACCGCGCCGCGGCCTCGGCCCGCCGGCGCGAGGCGTCGCGCAGAAAGGCTCCCACCATGACGAACTCCACGGCCGAGAGGTCCCCGCCCGCGGCGTAGACCTGGAAGGTGCGGGCCAGACCCAGCCGGGCCATGGCGTGGGGCGGCAGGCCGGTGGTCTCCTGGCCGGCGAAGAAGACCTGGCCCAGGGTGGGCGCGTGCAGGCCGGCGATGCAGTTGAAGAGCGTGCTCTTGCCCGCGCCGTTGGGGCCGATGACCCCCACCAGCTCCCCGGGCGCGACGGCAAGGGAGATGTCAGTGTTGGCGGCCAGCCCGCCGAAGTGCTTGGTGAGGTTTTTCACCTCCAGGAGCGGGCCGCTCACGACGGCCTCCGGGAGCGCCACTTCTCGATCATACCCCACAGACCCTTGGGCTCCCAGCCCGAGACCAGCATGATGAGCAGGGAGTACAGCACCAGGTCCACGCCCAACAGCCCGGCCGTGGCCCCCAGCCACTCCTTGAGGTAGCTCTTGAGGGGGATGAGCACCGCCGCGCCCAGGATGGGTCCCCACAGCGAGCCCGCGCCGCCCAGCATGGCCATGAGCGCGATGAGGATGGAGATGGACAGGCTCATGGTGTCCTCGGGCTCGATGTTCTTCACGTACACCGCGTGGAAGGAGCCCATGACGCTCACGAACCCGGTGGCCAGGGCGTAAGTCTTGATCTTGGCCCAGTGCACGTTGATGCCCAGCGAGCGGGCCACGTCCTCGTTGTCCTTGATGGCGCGCAGCTGGTAGCCCAGACGGGAGCGCCGGAACCAGTTGAGCACCAGGAGGGCCAGGAAGAAGAACCCCAGGAGGATGGCATAGTAGTACTCGTCCTCCCGGAAATAGAGGTGCAGGAAGTCCGGGGACTCGTAGCGGGCCGGCGGCGCGCCCAGGCCCTTGGCCGCGCCCACGAAGTCCCACACCTCGAACACGTCCTTGAGCACCAGGGAGGTGGCGATGGTGGCGATGGCGAAATAGTGGCCGCGCAGCTTGAAGAGCGGGTAGCCGATGAGGCAGGCCCAGGCCACGGACAGGGCTAGGCCGATGGGCATGGACACCCAGAACGGGGTGTCCCAGCGCAGGAGCATGACCATGGTGGCGTAGGCCCCGATGCCCAGGTACTGCGCCTTGCCCAGGTCCACCTGCCCGCCGTAGCCGCCGATGGTGTTCCAGCCCATGCCGTAGATGGAGAACATGAGGAACTGGATCATGGTGGACATGGCGAAGGAGGACACCGGCAGGAAGGGGAAGGCCAGCAGGAACAGCGCGGCCGCGCCGGCCACGTACAGGTCGGTGCGGGGGAAGTCGGAGAAATCCAGGGCGCTTCTCAGTGCTTCCATCCGAAGAGCCCCTGCGGTCGGATCAGCATGATGACGAAATAGGCGGCGTACACCAGGGTGTACTTGAGCGCGGTCATGGGCGCGTCCGCCAGGAAGGAGAAGTTCGCGGTGTAGACCAAAAAGTCGGTGAACCCGGGCAACTCGGTGATGAGCCCCACCACCAGGGCGGCGAAGAAGGCCCCGGGGATAGACCCGAAGCCGCCCAGGGCCACCACGGTGAAGG
The DNA here is from genome assembly GCA_023453335.1 of Pseudomonadota bacterium. Lineage (GTDB taxonomy): Bacteria > Desulfobacterota > Desulfovibrionia > Desulfovibrionales > Desulfovibrionaceae > UBA6814. Next base: position 5,424 of record JAEXTU010000082.1, read on the forward strand.
CGATCATGGTGAAGAGCAGGCCCACGTAGGGGTTCACGCTCCAGAAGTTCACCAGCAGCCCGCCGGCCAGGGACACGGTGCCGCCGCCGATGCCCCAGGCCAGGGCGTTCATGCGGCCGGTGTTGATGCCCATGTAGCGCGCCCCCTGCGGCGAGAGGGAAGTGGCCACCAGGGCCTTGCCCACCTTGGTGCGGTTCATGAGCAGCCAGACCAGGGCGAAGCTGGCCACCGAGAGCACCGCCGCGGCCAGCTTGGTGGCCGGGGCCACGCCCCAGACGCCCAGGTCCAGGCTCTTGCCGATGAGCCAGCCCTTGTGCAGGGCGCGCTCGCTGGGGCCGAAGACCATGAGCGCCAGGTTGCGCAACAGCAGCATGAGCCCGAAGGTGCCCAGGAGCTGGGCCAGGGCCGGCCCGCGCAAGAGGAAGCGGATGAACCCGTAGTAGCAGGCCACGCCCAGCACGAACCCGAAGGCCAGGGCCGGGATGAGGCCCCACAGCGGGTCCGCTCCGCCCCACTCCGCGGTGAAATAGGCCACGTACATGCCCAGCATCAGGAACTCGCCGTGGGCGAAGTTCACGATGTCCATGACCCCGAAGATGATGTTCAGCCCCAGGGCCACCAGGGCGAAGACCATGCCCAGGAGCAGGCCGGAGAGCAGGGAGG
>JAEXTU010000171.1 GCA_023453335.1 Pseudomonadota bacterium
GGTGCACATGATCGTGCCCACCGCGGACCGCAGCAAGGCCTCAGTGCAGGTCAAGGTGCGCTTCAGCGGCCTGGACCCCCGCATCCTGCCGGAGATGAGCGCCAAGGTTGCCTTCCTGTCCCGGCCGGTGGCCGAGGACGAGCGCGCCCCGGTGCTGGCCGCGCCGGCCAAGGCCCTGCTCCGGGCCGAGGGGGCCGGCCCGGCCCGCGCCCTGGTGCTGGACGCCGGGGTGGTGGCGGAGCGGGAGGTGGCCGTCGGCCGCACCCTGGGCGACTTCGTGGAGATCCTCTCCGGGCTGTCCGCCGGCGAGCGGGTGGTGCTCTCCCCGCCCCCGGGGCTCAAGCCCGGGAGCAAGGCCAAGGCCGGGCAAGAGTAGAAATACCTCCATGTTTGTAAAAGAATAGACAAACCCAGGGACCGCAGACCGTGCACGAGCCGCTTCTCTCCATCCGCAACCTGTCCAAGTCCTACCAGCGCGGGGGCCAGGTGCTGCCGGTGCTCACGGACGTGTCCCTGGACATCCCGGCCGGGGCCTTCCTGGCCCTCATGGGGCCGTCGGGTTCGGGCAAGAGCACCCTGCTCAACTGCATCGCGGGCATCGACCGGGTGGACGCCGGCACCATCGTCCACCGGGGCATCGAGGTGACCAGCCTGACCGAGACCCGGCTGGCCGCCTGGCGCGCGGCCAACGTGGGCTTCATCTTCCAGTTCTACAACCTGATCCCGGTGCTCACCGCCTTCGAGAACGTGGAGCTGCCGCTCCTGCTCACCGGCCTCTCCGCCCGGCAGCGGCGGGAGCACGCGGCCGCGGCCCTGTCCCTGGTGGGCATGGCCGAACGCATGGACCACTACCCCGGGCAGCTCTCCGGCGGCCAGCAGCAGCGCACGGCCATCGCCCGGGCGGTGGTCACCGACCCGGACATCCTGGTGGCGGACGAGCCCACCGGCGACCTGGACCGGGTGAGCGCCGCCGAGGTGCTGGCCCTCATGGAAACCCTGAACCGGGAGCTCTCGCGCACCATCATCATGGTCACCCACGACCCCCGTGCGGCCAAGAGCGCGCACACCCTCATCCACCTGGACAAGGGCGTCCTCTCCGATGCTCCTCCTGAAGCTGGTCTGTAAGAACGCCTTCTTCCGGCGGCCGGGCCGGGCCCTGCTCACCGTGGCCGGCATGGCCCTGGCGGTGCTGGCCTTCGGCATGCTGCGCACGGTGGTGGACGCCTGGTACGCCGGGGTGGAGCTGTCCTCGGCCACCCGGCTGGTGACCCGCAACTCCATCTCCCTGATCTTTCCCCTGCCCCTGGCCTACAAGGAGCGCATCAAGGCGGTGCCCGGGGTCGCCACCGTGGCCGCGGCCAACTGGTTCGGCGGGGTGTACCAGGACCCCAAGAACTTCATCGCCATCTTCGCGGTGGAGGAAGGCCCCTATTTCAAACTCTACCCCGAGTACCTGGTCCCGGACCGGGAGATGGAGGACTTCAACCGCGACCGCCAGGGCTGCATCGCCGGCCGCAAGATCGCCGACCGCTTCCACTGGAAGGTGGGCGACGCCATCACCATCTCGGGCACCATCTTCCCCGGGAACTGGGCCATGAACGTCCGCGGCATCTACACCGGCCGGGACAAGAACATCGACGAGACCCAGCTCATCTTCCACTGGGACTACCTGAACGAAACCATGAAGAAGACCACCCCGCGCCGGGCCGACCAGGTGGGCTTCTACATGGTGGGCATCGAGCGGCCGGAGCTGGCCGCGGAGATATCCCAGGCCATCGACGCGCGCTTCGCCAACTCCCTGGCCGAGACCCGGACCGAGACCGAGAAGGCCTTCCAGCTCGGGTTCGTGGCCATGAGCTCGGCCATCATCACCGCCATCCGGGCGGTGTCGGTCATGGTCATCTTCATCATCATGGCGGTGGCCGCCAACACCATGGCCATGGCCGCCCGGGAGCGCCTGGGCGAGTTCGCCGTGCTCAAGACCCTGGGCTTCACCCCGGGCTGGCTGGCCCTGCTCATGCTGGGCGAGTCCCTGGCGGTGAGCGTGGCCGGGGGCGGGCTGGGCCTGGCCCTCACCTTCCCCGCAGCCCGGGCCTTCGGCCAGGCCATGTCCGCCTTCCTGCCGGTGTTCGACGTGACCGAGTCCACGGTGTGGATGCAGGCCGGGGTCAGCCTGGCCGTGGGCCTGGCCGCCGCGGCCTTCCCGGCCCTGCGCGCCGGCCGGGCGCCCATCGCGGAAGCGCTCCGGAGGATCGCCTAGTGCCCGCGATCCCGCTCTCCTACAGCCTGCGCAACCTGCTCACCCGGCGGCTGACCACCGCGCTCACCGCCGGGGGCATGGGCCTGGTGGTGTTCGTGTTCTGCGCGGTGCTCATGATGGCCAAGGGCCTGGAGCAGACCCTGGTGGAGACCGGGGCCCCGGACAACGTGGTGGCCATCCGCAAGGGCGCCACCACCGAGCTCATGAGCGGGGTGGACCGCAACCAGGCCGCGCTCCTGGAGGTGCAGCCCGAGGTGGCCCGGGACGGGTCGGGCAACCTGGCCGCGGCCAAGGAGCTGGTGGTGGTGATCTCCCTGCCCACGCGGGCCGGGGGCGGGGAGTCCTAC
>JAEXTU010000211.1 GCA_023453335.1 Pseudomonadota bacterium
CCACACACTCCTCCACCAGGGGCAGAGGGATCACATAGTACTCGTCGGCCACCCGCACCTGCAAGCCGTCGATGATGGCCAGGGTCAGGGGCAGCTTCACCGTGATGGTGGTGCCCTTGCCCTGCACGCTGTCGATGTCGATGCTGCCGCGCAGGGAGTCGATGGCCCGCTTCACCACGTCCATGCCCACCCCGCGGCCGGACACGCTGGTGACCTTGGCCGCGGTGGAGAACCCGGGGGCGAAGATGAGGTTGAACGCCTCCTTGTCGGTCAAGTCCGCGTCCTTGGCGATGATCCCGCGCTCCACGCCCTTGGCCTTGAGGACCTCGGGGTCCATGCCCTTGCCGTCGTCCACGATGCGGATGAGCACCTCGCCCCCGGAGTGCTCGGCCGAGAGCAGGATGGTGCCGCTGTGCGGCTTGCCGGCCAGGGAGCGCTCGTCCGGGGTCTCGATGCCGTGGTCGATGCTGTTGCGCAAGAGGTGCACCAGGGGGTCGTTGAGCCGCTCGATGACCGTCTTGTCCAGCTCGGTCTCCGCGCCCTGGGTGGCCAGGTCGATGCGTTTGCCCAGCTCGCCCGAGAGGTCGCGCACCAGGCGGCGGAACTTGCTGAAGGTGGTACCGATGGGCAGCATGCGCACCGACAGGGTGGAGTCGCGCAGCTCGTCGGAGAGCCGCTCCAGCTCCTCGGCCAGGGCGTTCAGGGTGGGGTCGCTACGTTCCCCCGCCACCTGGGTGATGCGGGCCTGCACGATGACCAGCTCGCCCACCAGGTCCACCAGCTGGTCGAGCTTGTCCGCGGCCACCCGGATGCTGGAGGCGGTGGCCTCCTTCTCCCGGTCGCCGCGGATCTTGCGCACCGCATCCTGCTCGGCCAGGGCCGACTGCACCGCCTCCTGGGTCACCGCGCCGCTGTCGGCCAGGATGTCGCCCAGCCGCTTCTGGCCGGCCAGGGTGGAGCGCAGGGTCTCGGGGGTCAGGTCGCCGCGCTCGATGAGGATCTCGCCCAGCCGCTTGTAGGTGGCGTCGCTGTCCAGGGCGCCCAGGGAGTCGATGACCTGGATGGACAGTTCGCAGTCGTCCTCCACGAAGATGAACACGTCGCGGATGGCGTTCTCGCCCTTGTCCGTGCATAGGATGCAGTCGAAGAACACGTAGACGCCCTCGGGCTCGATCTCCTCCAGGGGGGGGATGGCGTCCAGGTGGGCCACCGCCTGGAAGGTGCCCAGGCCGGCCAGCTCTTCCAGCAGGGACAGGGGGTTGTTGCCGGTGAGCAGCATGTGCCTGGCGGGCTTGAAGCGCACCCGGTAGGTGGCCAAGTCGCCGCCCGGGCCGGCCTCTTCGGCGGCCGCGGCCGCGGCCGGCATCTCCTCCGCGGGCAGGAAGGCGCGCAGCGCGGCGATGTTGGGGGCGGCCGCGGCGGTGTCCGCGGGCTTGCGGTCGCGGGCCGCGTCCAGCAGGCGCAGGATGTGGTCCCGGGCCTTGAGGGTCAGGTCCAGGAGTTCCCGGCTCACCTTGAGTTCGCCGTTGCGCACCCGGTCGAAAACCGTCTCCACGTCGTGGGTGAACGAGGAGATGTCGTCGAACCCGAACATGGCCCCGGAGCCCTTGATGGTGTGCATGGCCCGGAAGACCCGGTTGACCAGTTCGTTGTCCCCGGGCGACTCCTCCAGCTCGAGCAGAGCGCTCTCCAGCTCGGCGCACAGGTCGTAGGCCTCTTCGAGAAAGGCTTGGCGGTTGGCGTCTTCCTGGGACATGGCGGCACTCCTTGCAGCCGGGCGCTCCCCGGCCACCCCTAGCGCAGGACCTTCTGGACCACGGCCAGGAGCTGTTCCGGCTTGAAGGGCTTCACGATCCAGCCGGTGGCCCCGGCCTCCTTGCCCTCCTGCTTCTTGCCTGCCTGGGACTCGGTGGTCAGCATGATGATGGGGATGAACTTGCAGGCCGCATTGGCCCGGAGGTTCTTGATGAGGGTGATCCCGTCCATGTTGGGCATGTTCAGGTCGGTGATCACCATGTCCACCGGGCCGGCGAGCTTGGCCAGGGCGTCCTTGCCGTCGGAGGCCTCGACCACGTCGTAGCCCGCGTTTTTCAGGGTGAAGCTGACCATCTGGCGCACGCTGGCCGAGTCGTCCACGGTCATGATTTTCTTCGGCATCTATTCTCCCCTCTTCCAGAAGAGTTGGTCCCTGGCGCCGATCATGAAACCGGCCTGGTCCGCGAGTCCGGCCACCCCGGGCGGGGCGCCGCCCGGGCACTCCAGGGACGTGCCGCGCTGGGCCAGGGTGAGGTGCGCGGCGCGCATCAGTTGCAAGAAGGTGAGGTCCACCCGCCCCACCTGGGCCAGATCCACGGCCAGCCCGGATTCGCCGGCCAGGGCCTGGGCCAGGGACTCCTTGAGCCCGGCGGCCTCGGCCACGGTGAAGTCCCCGGACAGGACCAGCAGGCGGCGTCCGCCGTCCTCGCGCAGTTCGCACATGCCCATGGCGCCCCCCCTAAAACAGCTCCACGTTGTCGTCCCCGCCGAACAATTCCACCTCGCCCTCGGCCGCGTCGCGCACCGGGCCGCCGCCCCCGCCGAAGGCCGCCTCGTGCACCAGCCGCTCCACCTCCATGGTGTAGCGGGACAGGAGCTCCTTGAGGCGCTGGGAGCGGTGGCTGTCGTCAGCCAGGGGCACGGCCCGGCGGGCCGCCGCGGCGATGCCCCCCATGTCCGTGCGGGCGGAGGCCAGCTCGGCGCAGATCTCCCGGTCCAGGTCGGCCTGGGCCGCGGTGTCGCGCAGGCTGTCCGAGAGCCGTCCGCTCTCCCCGCGCACCTCCGTGAGCCGGGACATGAACCGGGCGTTCACGTCGCGCAGCCGGTGCATGAGGTCCTCCTGGCGCTTGGCCAGGCCGGCCAGCCGGGAGGTGTCCAGGTAGCCGGCGGCGTTGGACTCCAGGTCCTGGGAGGAGCGGGATATCTCGGTGAGCGCCCGGGAGACGTCGCCGGTCTTGTCCCGGGCCTCCACCGAAAGCTTCTGGATGGCCTGGGCCAGCACGCCCAGGGCGCGGCCCTCGTCCCCGGTGCGCGCGGCCTTGACCGCGGCGTTCAGGGCGATGAGTTCGATCTCCGAGCCCACCTCCTCGATGTCCTCCACGAAGGCCACCATCTCGGCCACGGTCCCGGCCACAGTGGCCATGACCCCGCCGATGTGCTCGGCCTGCTCCGCGAACTGACGCATGGCCCCGATGACCGAGACGGTCCCCTGCTCGATACGGTCCAGCACGCTGCCTTCCCCGCCGCTCCCGTCCGCGGCCAGCTGCTCGGCGTCCTGGCGCATGCTGGCGATGGCCCGGGCGATGTCCTCCAGGTTGCGGCGCAGGCTGGACAGGGCCGAGGAGAACCGCTCGCCCGCGTTGTCCAGCTGGGACTCCTGGAGCTTGGCCACGTCCGCGATCCAACCCACCAGGTCCCGCTGCTCCGGGGTCAGCTCGCCGGCCTGCCCGGCCTGGGCCGCGGAGGCTCCCCCGCCCTCCCGGCCGCAGTCCTGGAGGTTGCCGCGTTGGCGGACCATGCCCATCATGTCGTGCAAGGCCTCCTCCACGTGCTCCACCTGCTGGCGCACGATGTCGTGGAACTGGAGCGAGGCCACCACCTCGGAGATGCCCGTGGCGATGTCCCCGGAACGGGCGGCCAGGGAGGAGGAGAGTTCCCGGGAAGAGCCGGTGAGGCCGGTGAGGCCGTCCAGGTTGGTCTTGAGTTCGGTGACGATGCGGCTGGAGCAGCCCTTCTGGGCCTCCACCAGCTGCCGGGTCTGGCTCTCGGCGTCGCTTATCATGCCGGACAGGGCCTTGCCCTTGTCCATGACCTGGCTGGAGTTGGCCACGATCTTGCCGGCCAGCTTCTCCACGTCGTCGGCCAGGGTGGTGAAGCCCAGGCCCTTGTCCCCCAGGCGGGCGCTCTCGATACGGGTGGAGATGCCCAGCATCTGCAGGCTGCGCACGATGCGGCCGAAACCCGAGATGCCCGCGCCCAAGGACTCGATGACCGTGAGCACCCGGCCCAACTCGTCCAGGCTCTGCTCGCCCCGGGAGAAGTCGCAGACCACGGAGAGCTCTTCCAGCTCCACCGCGAGCTCTTTGGCCCCCTGGCCCACGTCCTCGCCCGCGGCCAACTGGGCCAGGCCCTGCGCCTGCTGGGCCAGGTTCTGGCAGGCGGCGGAGAACTCCATGAGCCGGCGGCCCAGGTCCAGGAACTCCTCCTCGCGATCAGAGAGGAGCCGCGTCAGGCGCTGCGACAGGCCGTGCATGGACCGGCAGTACCAGTCCAGCCCAGCGGCGTCCCGGGTCGCCTGCTCGTGCACGGAAGCCTCAGCCATTGCCTGCTCCTGGAATTTCCAGCGGATAGTGTGACTGAACAAATGTTCAGGAAGTATATAGGACAAATCCCAGTCTGAAGCAAGTCCTCCGGCCCCCACTTCGACAACAACATGGAAAAACCCTACGAGTTCGTTCAACCGCGCTCCGGTTCAAGCGGTCGCAACGGGCCCCCGGCCAAATTCCAGTTGCGGGCCGGAGGGAAACCACGTACTAGGGGCGGGCAAAAGGCGGTGGCGGCGCAGCCTGCCCCCCATCCAGGAGTGCTCGATCCATGCCCAAGGAAGAAGCCATCGAGGTTGACGGGATCGTCCAGGAGGCCTTGCCCAACGCCATGTTCCGGGTTGAACTGGAAAACGGCCACGAAGTCCTGGCGCACATCTCCGGCAAGATGCGCAAATACTACATCCGCATTCTTCCCGGCGACAAAGTGAAGGTGGAGCTGTCCCCCTACGACCTCAGCCGGGGCCGCATCACCTACCGCATGAAGTAGCCCTTTCCGCAACGCCCGCGCCGGTCCCGGCTACAGGGCGAACTCTCCGTTCTCGTAGATACGCACACTCTTCCCCCCGGCCACCCGGGCGGTGACCGTCTTGGGCTCGGTGTTCACCAGGTCCCAGTGCAGGGCCGACTGGTTGAAGCCCAGCCGCTCCCGCAGCTCCGGAGTGAATTCCACGGGGTCGCCGTCGTAGGTGGCGGGATAGGACGAGCCCAGGGCCAGGTGGCAGTTGCCGTGGCTCCCCCCGAAATTCTCGTCGTAGAGGGTCACGGCCATGAACCGGTTGATGCCCGAGAACCGCCGGTCGGTCAGGGAGAATTCCCCCACCCGGGACGCGCCCTCGTCCATGGACAACTGCTCCACCAGGAAGCGGCCGCCGCTCTCGGCCTCGGCCCGCACCACCCGGCCCTTGCGAAACTCCAGCCGGGCCTTCTCCACCAGGTTGCCGCTACGGTAGGAGGGCAGGTCCGCGAAGTACACCCCCTCGGTGCCCCGCCAGTCCGGGGAGAGGTAGACCTCGAAGCTGGGGATGTTGTGCCCGGTGAGGCCCAGCCAGCGCCGCTGCTCCCCCGGGACCAGGCGCAGGTCCATGGACGCGGACTCCACCCGCAACTCCCGCGCCCCCAGGCCGGCCAGCCAGCGCCGTATCTCCTGGATCTGGGCGTGGGCCAGCTTCCACTCCCCCACCGGGTCCGCGCTGTTCAGGCGGCAGGCGCGCGCCACCTGGGCCGCGTACTCCTCGGGCGTGGCCCCGGCGCTGGCGGCCAGCTCCGGGGTGGGGTACAGGCACAGGGTCCAGCCGTAGACCCCGCGCCGCTCCCGCTCGTCCAGGATGTCCCGCAGGTACTTGCGGGCCGCGGTGGCCATGCCGATGCGCTCGGGGTCGGCGTTGGAGAGATGGGTCAGGCTGTCCGGGGCCAGCACGTGGATGGAGCCGTCCAGGCTCTCGCACAGCTCCTTTTCCCCCGGGGGGCGGAAGGTGAGCTGCTTGACCGCGGAACGCAGGTAGAAGTCCCGCTGCATGGCCGAGGTGGCGTTCATGCGCTGCACCGGGTTCAGGCGGCGCTCCACCAGCCGGCGGTACAGGGTCTCGGCCAGGGGCAGCCCGGCCAGGTCGTAGCGCAGGAGCACCGCCGCGCCGTTGCGCAGGTTCTCCCGGCGCGAGGCCTGCAGGGCCCAGAGCAGGACGTCGGCGTATCTCTCAAGCTGTTCGGTGGTGAACATGGTGTGTTTTCCGCAGGATTGGCGCGCCGCAGCGCATGCAGGGGATCATACCGCAAACCCGCTTCCATGCAAGGGCGAATGCGGCTTCGGCCTTGCAACTTGTCCAGGATGATTGTAATGATGAAGAATCGTAAACCCGAAGGCGTAGGCCCCCAGGTCCTGCGCGCCAACGCCCGGAAACCGACGCTTCAGGAGGCTTGCATGAAAAAGTGTATCCTGGTGGCACTGCTTCTCGTCATGGCGCTGGCCACGGCCTGCGGCGGACGCTACACCAGCACGACCACCAACCGGGACAACCTGATCAAGCTCAAGGCGGGCATGAGCATCGCCGAGGTGCAGGATGTCATGGGCCAGCCGGACTTCAAGGACATCCTGGTCCAGGGTAACGTGGATAAGACCACCCTGTGGTACTTCACCAACGAGATGGGCAGCCAGGGCGTGGCCGCCATCTGGAGCCGGCACGGCGTGACCCGGGAGGACTGCACCCCCCTGGTCTTCAAGGACCAGAAGCTGGTCACCTCCGGCTCCTACGCCAAGGCCTACTATTAATCCGGCCAGTTGGACGCACAAGGGGCGGCGGACCACGGTCCGCCGCCCCTTTTTCGCATGGTGGTCCCGACAAGATTCGAACTTGTGGCCTGCCGCTTAG
>JAEXTU010000300.1 GCA_023453335.1 Pseudomonadota bacterium
CCCCCCCCCCGCCGAACTGGCGGGGCGGCTGAGGGACCTGCTCTTCGCGGCCATGGCCGAGCGGGCGGACCCCGAGGCCCAGGCCCTGTGGAAGTCCCTGACCAAGGGGCTGCCGGACACGCCGCACCTGGCCCTGCATCTGGCCCAGGCCTGGGGCCTGGTGGGCGAGCACCACAACCTGCATTTGGAGGTGGAGGGCTACGCCTGGGGCGACGCCTGGGCCGAGGCGCATGAGGCGGACCTGGCCGGGGTGCGGGCGCGGTTCGGGGAGCTGCGCATGCCGGCCGAGGCCGCGGGCTGGGTGAGCGTGGACTCGGCCACCACCCGGGACATCGACGACGCCTTCATGGTGGCGCGGGAGGGGGATGGGTACCGGGTGAGCCTGGCCCTGGCCTGCCCGGCCCTGGACTGGCCCTTTGGCAGCGGGCTGGACGCGGCGGTGCGGGAGCGGGCCAGCAGCGTGTACCTGCCCGAGGGCACCAGCCACATGCTGCCCGAGGCCCTGGGCATCGAATTGTTCAGCCTGCGCGCCGGGGAGGAGCGGCCGGCCCTGGTGCTGGATTTCGCGCTGGACGCAATGGGCGCGGTCGTGTCCGTGGCCCCGCGCGAGGCCTGGGTACGGGTGGCGGAGAACAGCACCTACGAGAAGGTGGAAGAGAATCTGGATTCGGCCGCACCTGATGCGGGTTTTCAGGCGGCCTACGAGCTGGCCGGGAAGCTGCGCGCGGCGCGGATCAAGGCGGGCGCGGTGGTGGTGGAGCGGCCCGACCCCAAGATCGTGCTGCGCGAGGAGGACGGCCGCACCCTGGTGGACATCGAGGACACCCCGGAGTTCCCCAAGGCCCAGCTGGTGGTGAGCGAGTTCATGATCCTGGGCAACGCCGCAATGGGGGCCTGGGCCCGGGACGCGGGCCTGCCGCTGTTGTACCGCACCCAGGACGTGACCCTGCCCGGGGACGCGGCCGGGGTGTGGAGCGCGCCGGAGGACGCCTACCGGGTGGTGCGCCAGGCCGGGTGCACGCTCCTGGAGCCGGAGCCGCGGCTGCACGCCTGCCTGGGGGTGGTGGCCTACAGTCCCATAACCTCGCCGCTGCGGCGCTATCCGGACCTCATGAACCAGGCCCAGGTGCTGTCCTGGCTGCGCAACGGCTGGCCGCTGTGGAGCAGGGAGGACCTGGTGCGGATGCTGCCGGTGGTCACCGCCCGGGTGGAGGCGGCGGGCCGGGTGCAGCGCTACCGCACCCGCTACTGGAAGCTGGAGTTCTTCCGGCAGCGCAAGGACGAGATGTTCGGCGCGGTGGTGGTGGAGGACGGCCCCTTCGTGTCCGCCACCCTGCCCCGCGAACAGTTCTTCATCCGCGCCCCGCGCGATTTGTTCGGCGAGAAGGTCTATCCAGGGAAACGGTATGCCGTGCGCCTGGGCAAGGTGAACCCGCTGCTCAACGAGATACGGGTGATGGAGGCGGTGGAGGAGTGAGGCTTGCCGCCCTCTCCGTTCGCTGCTAGTTCCTGACCCGGGAGGATTCGCCATGCGCGCCATTGTGTGGATAGCCCTGGCCTATCTCATCGGCTCGGTGCCCTTCGGGCTCGTGGTGGCCAAGGTGGCCAAGGGGATCGACCCGCGCGAGGGCGGGAGCCGGAACATCGGGGCCACCAACGTGGCCCGGCTGTGCGGCACGGGCTGGGGCGTGCTGGTGCTGGCCCTGGACATCGCCAAGGGCTGGGTCCCGGTGATGATAGCCTCCTCCTTCAGCGACCCCTCGGCCTTCTTCCTGGGGGCCACGGCCCTGGCCGCGGTGTCCGGGCACATCTTCTCGGTCTTTCTGCACGGCAAGGGCGGCAAGGCGGTGGCCACCACCGTGGGCGTGTTCCTGGCCCTGGCCCCGACCCAGCTCATTCTCTCGGCCGTGGCCTGCATCCTGGCCATCGCCCTGTCCGGGTACGTGTCCCTGGGATCGCTCACCCTGGTCACCCTGCTCCCGGTGCTGCTCCTCTTCTCGGGCCAGGTCACCTATTTTTTCTTCGCCCTGGCGGTGATGGTCCTGGTCTACTGGCGGCACAAGGAGAACATCCACCGCCTGGTGCGCGGCGAGGAGAAGCCCTGGCGCAAGCCCAAGGCCGAGTAGCCCGCCCCCCGGAACGAAAAAGCCGGCCCTGCGCGCAGGGCCGGCTTTTTTTGCGCGGCGGCCGCGACTACTTGAGCCCGGTGCAGAAATTGGCGCTGAAATTGGACAGGGACATGGCCGGCTTCTTCTTGGCCCCGTCCTCGCAGCCCTGCTTGCACATGCCCACGGTCAGGGCCGCGGACAGGCCGCTCACCCCCTCCTCGCCCATGAGCCGGGGTCCCAGGGCCAGCACCAGTTGGGAGCAGCCACTCAGGTCCATGCCCTTTCCGCCGTCGTAGCAGGTCTGGTAGATCTTGTAGGTGTCGGCGCAGGTGGCCTCCTGGCCTGCGGCCGCGGCGGTGGCGGCCAGGGCCAGGAGCAGGGCCAGGGTCAGGAGAGGAACGAAACGGTGCATGGCGGTCCTCCGGGTTGCGGGAGCCGGGACGAGATGCCGGACTGCCCCTTCCCTACCACGACGGGGAGGTTTTTCAAACCCGGGGGTATGCGGATCAGGACGAGGCGGGCTGGCCCTCTTCGGGCAGGACCAGCACGTGCAGGCCGGGGCGGTCCAGGGCCTGGCGGATGTCCTCGCGCCGCGCGGCCCAGGCCGGGACCACCAGGGTGCCGGCAAAGCCGCAGGCCGCGGCCGACTTGAGCTGCTCCTCGGTTACCCGGCTGATCTCCCCGCCGGACAGGGCGAAGAAGGCCTCGCGCTGGTCCGGGAAGATGCGCAGGAGCACCGTGACCAGGCGCTTGGAATAGCGACGGGTGAGCAGGGCATGCACCGCCTCCAGGAGTTTCTCCTCGTCGATGGGCTTGGGCAGGGAGGCGTCGCCCCAGCCCGGGTCGCCCTCGGGGATGGCGGAGATGACCAGGATGGGCACGTGCTTGAGCACGGGATCGCCGCGCAGCACGTTCATGACCGCCCGGCCGTCCATGGAGGGCATGAGCAGGTCCATGGTGATGAGGTCGGGGGCGAGCCGGCGGGCGGCGTCCAGGGCGGCCTCGCCGTCGGTGACCGCGGCCGCGCGGTAGCCCTCGCCCTCCAGGAACTGGAGCAGAAAGGAGCACACCCCGGGGTCGTCGTCCACCACCAGGATGAGGGGCCGGTCCGCGTCCTCCAGGGCCTCGCCGGCCAGGATGGGGCAGGCCGCGGGCCGCTCCCCCGGGACCGTGGGGAGCTGGAAGATGAAGGTGCTGCCCTGCTTGGGCCTGGCCTCGGCCCAGATGCGGCCGCCGTAGTGCTCCACGATCTCCCGGCAGATGGCCAGGCCCAGGCCGGTGCCCTTGGGCTTCTCGGCCATGGTGTCCGCGCCCCGGGCCTGGTGGAACTTGTCGAAGACCCGGGTGAGGTCCTTCCAGTCGATGCCCACCCCGGTGTCCGCCACCTCCATGCGCACCAGCCCGCCGGGCAGGGCGCGGCCGCGCACCGTGACCGCGCCCGCGGCAGTGAACTTGGCCGCGTTGGAGAGCAGGTTGATCATGACCTGCTCCAGGCGGTCGGGATCGGCCAGGACCTGGGGCAGGTCCGGCTCCAGGTCCAGGACCAGCTCCACCGCGGGCCGCTCGGCAAAGAAGCTGCGGGTGGCGCGCACCGCCCGCTCCACCACCCGGTCCAGGGCCATGGGCCGGTCGTGCCAGGCCATGCGGCCGGACTCGATCTTGGCCAGGTCCAGGAAGTCGTTGATGAGCCGGGTGAGGCGGCCGCCCTCCTCGGTGATGATGGCCAGGTTGTCGCGGATGCGGCCGGCCCGGGAGGCCAGTTCCGCATCCTCCCCGGCCAGGGGCAGGAAGGAGCGGGAAAAGTCGCGCTGGATGAGCTTGGCGAAGCCGAGCAGCGAGGTGAGCGGGGTGCGCAGCTCGTGGGACACGGCCGAGAGGAACGAGGATTTCATCTCGTCCAGGCCGCGCAGGCGCACGTTGGCCTCCTCCAGCTCCCTCGCCTTGTCGCTGTACTCCCGGGTGCGCTCCACCACGGTCTGCTCCAGGCGGCGGGTGAGCCGGGCCAGGTCCTCCTGGGCGCGGCGCTGCTCGGTCACGTCGCGGGCCATGAGCACGTAGCCGGCCAGGGTGTTGTCCCGGTCCCAGACCCCGGCCACCCGGGCGCGGTAGGTCCTCGCCTCGCCCAGGTTCTCCCGGGTGAACTCGAAGGTGTGGGCCTTGTCCGGGGCCAGGCCGTCCAGGACCCGGGTCAGGCGGGAGAGCTCCACGCCCAGGCGCAGGTGGAACTGGCGGGCGTCCCGGCCCAGGGCCTCGGCCGCGGCGATTCCCAGGATGCACTCGGCCGCGGGGTTGAAATAGGCGACCCGGAAGGCCCGGTCGGCGGCCACGATGCCCAGGTCCAGGGAGGAGCGCAGGATGTTGTCCAGAAAGACGGTCTTCTCCACCAGGCTGCGGCCCACCTCCTCCAGCCGCTCGTCCCGGTCGCGCAGCACCTGCTTGAGGGTGCGCACGTACTTGCTCTCCAGGCCGCGGATGATGTCGGTCTGGGTCACGATGCCCTGGCCCTTGCCGGCCTCGTCCACCACCACCAGGCGGCGGATGCCGTGCCGCTCCATGCCCAGGGCGGCCTCGAAGGCCGGGGCGTCCAGGGGCACGGTGCGCACCGGCGCGCTCATGACCGCGGACAGGGGCTTTTCCTGGGTGCTCTTGCCTTCCAGCAGGAGCCCCACCACGTCGCGCTCGGTGAAGATGCCCTGGGGCCGCCCGTTCTCGGCCGCCACCAGGCAGCTGATGCCGCGCTCGGCCATGCGGCGCACCGCCTCGCGCACCGGGGTGGCGGGCGGCACGCTGATGAGTTGGGCGTGCATGACCTCGCTGACCTTCTTGATCTCGGCCAGGTAGTCGTAGCCCAGCTGGCGCACCAGGTTGGACTGGGTCACCACCCCAGTGGCCCGGCCGTCCTCGTCCACCACCACCAGGTGGCGGACCCCGTGCGCGGTGAGCAGGTTGTAGGCCTCGTAGATGGGGCTGGACTCGGCGATGGTGGCCACCGGCGCGCTCATGAGCTCGGCGATGCGGCACCCGGACAGGCAGTCGAAATCGTTGGCCGCGGCCCAGAGGAAATTGCGCTCGGTGACGATGCCCGCGGGCCGGCCCTTCTCCAGGACCACCACGCAGGAGATGCGGCGCTCGCGCATGAGGGCCAGGACCTCGGGCAGGGGGGTATCCGGCGCCACGGCCACCACCTTGGGGGTGACGATCTCGCTGATGAAGCGTTCGGTCATGGAAGCGCCTGCCTGCCTCGGTTCCCTGCCAATCCAACGAATTTGTCGTGAACTTTCAGTCAAATCCCCCGGACTTGCAACCCCTTTTCCGGCCACCGGCCTCCGCCGCCCGGCCAGCGGCCCTGCCCAGCCAACGCCAGGCATCCTCCGGCCCGCCAGAAAAAAAACCCGGCGGAGAACTCCGCCGGGTTCACTTGCTGGCTGTCCCGGGCGGAGATCAGCCGGTGGTCTCCAGG
>JAEXTU010000359.1 GCA_023453335.1 Pseudomonadota bacterium
GAGCAGGGCGCGTCCAGGAGGATGGCCGGCACCGGCCGGGCCAGGGGGGCCGGGGCGTCGGCCCGGGCGCAGCAGGCGGCGGCGGGCAGGCGAAGCCGGGCGAAGTCCTGGCGCAGGCCGCGCCGCCGGGGGAGGTTGGGGTCGCTCATGAGCACCGGCCCGGAACCCAGGGCCAGGAGCAGGGCGGACTTGCCGCCCCGGCCGCAGCAGGCGTCCCACACCGGCCGGGGCCAGGCCGCCGCGCCCAGGCGATGCATGGCCTCCTGGCCGGCCAGGCTTTGCCGGGCCGCGAAGGCGGAGGTCTCCAGGGCGAAGCCCCCCTGCTGGAGGATATCCGCGCCCGGGGCCAGGGCCAGGCCGGGGGGCAGGGCCGCGAGGCAGTCCGGGGAGGCGGCCAGGCGGTCGTAGGCGGCCTGGGCGCCGGGCTTATCCAAGTGAAAGCGCAACCCCAGGGGAGCGGGGGCCAGGGAGGCGGCCAGCAGGGTATGGGTGGTCTCCGGGCCGTAGGCCGCCAGCCACAAATCCACGATCCAGGCCGGGGCCGCATAGAAGCGGGACAGGAACTGGGGCTCGGTGGTCTTCCTGGTGCGGTAGTAGTCCGGGTTGGCCGCGTCCGCGCCCAGGCGCTGCACGCTGCGCAGCACGCCGTTGGCCACCCGGGCCAGGCTCTGGCCGCTTTTGGCCTTCACCGCCTCCACCGCCCAGTCCAGGGTGGCGTAGTCCGGCACCTTGTCCAGGTGCAACAGCTCGAAGGCGGCCAGGCCCAGGATGCGCAGCATGGGCCCCGGCAGCTTGTCCGGGTTGCGCAGCAGGGTGGACAGGAGGTGGTCCAGGCGAAGTTTCAGGCGCAGGTAGCCGTAGACGAGTCCGGTCGCCAACGCCGCGTCACGGGGGTCGGGGGCAGGATTCTGGCGGGCCAGGGCCGCGTCCAGGGCGGCCTGGGCGTCCTCGCCCCGGTCCAGGCAATCGGCCAGGGCGTCCAGGGCCAGCCGCCGGGCTGGCGGGATTCCGGGCGTCTTCACGCGCCGGACTCGGCGGCCGGGGCGGGGGCGGGGTCTGCCGCGGGCCGGGCGGCCGGGGCGGGCATCTCCTCCAGGAACAGGGCCAGGGCCTGCTCCAGGTGGGCCATGCACACCGAGGTGTCCAGGCAGGGGCCGTGCGGCCGTTCGTTGAGCACCCCGTAGACCGGGATGGGGTAGGTGTCCTGGATGCCGCTGGAGAGGTCGCGCTCGCAGGCCACGGCCAGGATGAGCCGGGGCCGGGCCTGCACCACGATGCGCCGGGCGATGGTGCCGCCGGTGGCGATGGCCAGGCTCACCCCGAAGCGCTCGGAGAACTCCAGCAGGTCCTTGATGGAGCACTTGCCGCAGCGCTTGCAGTTCTGGATGTTGTAGGTGAGCCGCATGTCGCAGCGGCTGTTCTGCAGGCAGTGGGGCATGAGGAGCAGGATGTCCTTGGCCTGGTAGCGGCCGGCCTCGGAGCGGACCAGCTCGTTGTTCACCTTGATGAACGAGGCCCGGATGCGCTCCTTGGAAATGCCCAGGAGCCGGCCGAGCAGGGTCATGAGTGGCAGGAAGAGCTTGATGGTCACGCCCCGCATGCGGCGGGAGAAGGGCAGTTGCCGGCCGAGCAGGATGTTGAGCACCAGGGACAGGGCGGCCCAGGCCACCAGCACGCCCAGCGCGGCCAGGGCCGCGCCCATGAGCACCGGGGCCAGGGGATGGAGGTTGCGCAGGCCCACGTAGGGCACCACCCACAGGGCGGCCAGGAACAGGAGCACCAGGCAGGAGGCCCCGGTGATGAGCCCGATGAACAGCCGCTTGCGCGCCGAGCCCGCGGTGCGGTCCTCGGCGTCGAAGGCTTCCAGCGGCTGTTGGGGCCGGGATTTGGGTTGCGGCGTGGTCATGGGGCTGCCTCGGGATGCTCCACCCTAACAGGCTTCGGGGAACCGGTTCAAGACCCTTGCGGCGTGGGGCAGGCCGACCCGGACTGGGGCAGCGGCCCGTCGCACAGGTAGCCGCAGACGAAGGCCGTGGCCCCCATCTCCTTGCGGCCCTCGGGCTTCACCGCCGGGGTCAGATAGACCCGGTCCGCGCAGGCGATGGCCAGCATCCCCTCCTCCTCGCCCAGGATGGTGCCGGGAGTCGCGTCCAGGGGCCGGGGGCCGCCCGGCCGGCCCGGGGCCAGGGCGAGGCGCAGGGGCTTGGGACGGCCCGGGGCGGACCAGAAGAAGTAGGCGCCGGGCCAGGGGTGTACACCGCGCACCTGGTTGTGCACCGCCGCCGCGGTCCGGGTCCAGTCGATGCAGCCCTCCTCCTTGCGCAGCTTGGGCGCGTAGGTGGCCTGCGAGTTGTCCTGGGGCGCGCGTACGGCGCGGCCCGCGGCGATGCGGTCCAGGGCCGCGGCCAGGGCGCGGCCGCCCAGTTCGGCCAGTTCGTCGTGCAGGCTCGCCGCGTCGGTGTCCGGACCGATGGGGTGTTCGCGCACCAGCAGCACATCGCCGGTGTCGAGCCCCTTGTCCATCTGCATGATGCTCACTCCGGTCATGGTCTCGCCGGCCATGATGGCCCGCTGGATGGGCGCGGCCCCGCGGTATTTGGGGAGCAGGGAGGCGTGCACGTTCACCGCGCCCAGGCGGGGGATGTCCAGTACGGCCTGGGGCAGGATGAGGCCGTAGGCCGCCACCAGGAGCAGGTCGGGGGCGAGGGCGGCCAGCTCGGCGCGGGCCTCGGGGCCCTTGAAGTTCTCCGGCTGGAACACGGGCAGGCCGTGGCGCAGGGCCAGGACCTTGGTCTCGGGCGGCCTGCACTCCAGTCCCCGGCCGCAAGGCCGGTCGGGCTGGGCGTACACCCCCACCACCCGGCCGCCCGGCCAGCCCAGGGCGTGCCCCAGGATGGTGGCGGCAAAGGCCGGGGTGCCCATGAAGACTAGGCGGAGGGGCTCTTGCGCTTCTCCCATTTCTCCACTTTCTTGTCGTAGAGGACCCGCTTCAGGCGGCTGATGCGGTCGATGAAGAGCGCGCCGTCCAGGTGGTCCAGCTCGTGCTGCAGGCACACGGCCAGGAGGTCGTCGCCTTCCACGGTCACCTCCTTGCCCTCCAGGTCCTTGGCCTTGACCGTGACCTTGGCCGCGCGCTTGACCTTGCTGCGGTAGGAGCGCACCGACAGGCAGCCCTCCTCGGTCTCGGTTTCGCCCTCGGCGGCCACGATGCGCGGGTTGACCAGCACCATGAGCCCCTCGCGCTTCTCCGGCCCGGTGAGGTCGACGACCACCAGCCGGCAGCACTCGCCCACCTGGGGCGCGGCCAGGCCGATGCCCTCGTTGGCGTACATGGCCTCGGCCATGTCCGCGGCGAGCTGCTTGATCTCCGGGGTGATCTCCCCGACGTCCTTGGCCTTTTCCTTGAGCCGCGGGTCGGGGTAGGTGAGGATGGTGAGGGCCATGCGTGCTCCGGCTACTCGGCCTTTTCTCGCACCCGGATGCCCAGCTCGCGGAGCTGGCGGTTGGACACGGTGTTGGGGGCCTCGGTCATGAGGCAGGTGGCCTTCTGGGTCTTGGGGAAGGCGATGACCTCGCGGATGGACTTGGCCCCGGCCATCAACATGATAAGGCGGTCCAGGCCGAAGGCAATGCCGCCGTGCGGCGGCGCGCCGAACTCCAGGGCCTGGAGCAGGAACCCGAACTTGGCCTCGGCCTCCTCGGCGTCGATGCCCAGGGCCGCGAACATGGCCTGCTGCATGGGCCGGGTGTGGATGCGGATGGAGCCGCCGCCGATCTCGTAGCCGTTGAGCACCAGGTCGTAGGCCTTGGCCAGGGCGCCCCCCGGGTTGTCGGCCAGCTTCTCCACGTGCCCGTCCTGGGGCGAGGTGAAGGGATGGTGCCGGGCCACCCAGCGCTTCTCCTCGGGGTCGAACTCGAGCAGCGGGAAGTCGGTGACCCACAGGGGGTTGAAGGCGTTCTCGTCAATGAGGCCCATGCGCTCGCCCAACTGGAGCCGCAACTGCCCCAGGGCGGTGTTCACCATGTCCGCGGGGCCGGCCTGGAAGAACACGATGTCCCCGATCTGCATGCCCAGCTTCCCGGCCAGGCCGGCGCGCTCGGCCTCGGACAGGAACTTGGCGAAGGGCGACTGCCAGGACCCGTCCTCCTTGACCTTGATCCAGGCCAGGCCCTGGGCCCCGTAGATCTTCACGAACTCGGTGAGGTCGTCGATCTCCTTGCGGGTCAGCTCGCCGCCCTTGGGAACGCGCAGTCCCTTGACCAGCTCGGCCGCGGCAAAGACCTTGAACTCGGACCCGCGCACGACATCCGTGACATCGGTGAGCAGGAGGCCGAAGCGGGTGTCAGGCTTGTCCAGGCCGTATTTGTCCATGGCCTCGTGCCAGGTCATGCGCGGGAAGGGGTCGGGCAGGGTGCGGTCCAGGCACTCGGCGAACACCCGGCGCACCATGCCCTCGGCCATGGCCATCACGTCCTCGCGGTCCACGAAGGACATCTCGCAGTCGATCTGGGTGAACTCGGGCTGGCGGTCGGCGCGCAGGTCCTCGTCCCGGAAGCAGCGCACGATCTGGTAGTAGCGCTCCATGCCCGAGACCATGAGCAGTTGCTTGAAAAGCTGCGGGGACTGGGGCAGGGCGAAGAACAGGCCCTGGTTCAGCCGGCTGGGCACCAGGAAGTCGCGCGCGCCCTCGGGCGTGCTCTTGGTGAGCACCGGGGTCTCGATCTCCAGGAAGCCCGCCTGGTCCAGGTAGCGGCGCACGCTCTGGGCGGCCTTGTGCCGCAGCAGGAAGTTGCGGGCCAGCTTGGGCCGGCGCAGGTCCAGGTAGCGGTACTTGAGGCGCAGGTTCTCGGCCGCGTCGGTGCGGTCCTCGATGGGGAAGGGCACGGTGCGCGAGGTGTTGAGCAGCTTCCAGCCGGTGACCACCACCTCGATCTCGCCGGTGGGCAGGTTGGGATTGGCCATGCCCTCGGGCCGGGGCCGCACGAAACCCGTAATCGCCAGCACGTACTCGGTGCGCAGGATGTGGGCCTGGGCGTGGGCCTCGGGCGCGTGCTCCGGGCTGAACACCACCTGGGTCAGGCCCTCGCGGTCGCGCAGGTCGATGAAGATGAGCCCGCCGTGGTCGCGGCGGTACTGGGCCCAGCCCATGAGGCAGACCGTGGCCCCGTTGTCCGCGGCGCGTAGGGCGGCGCAGGTGTGGGTGCGCGTCCAGCCGGCCAGGGGCTCCAGGTATTTCTGGTGGTCGGCCTGAACGTCGGCCGATTCCTGCGGGGTGATGATCTGCTCGTCCATGGCGTGCTTTCCTCGAAGAGAGCGTTGGTAACGGTCGTTAGATGCCGAACAGGGTGCGCAGCGCGGCCACGTCGTCCATGCGGACCTCGGACTGGCCGCCGCCGGCCAGGTCCTTGGCCTGCACCGCGCCGCGCGCCAGTTCGTCCGCGCCCAGCAGCAGGCACAGGCGCGCCCCGCTCTTGGATGCGGCGCGCAGGCGGCTCTTCACGCTGCCCGCGGTGAAGTCCATGTCCCCGCGCAGGCCCAGGCCGCGCAGGCGCTGGGCCAGGGCCAGAGCCGCACCGGCCGCGGCCTGGTCCAGCAGGGCCAGGAAGAAGTCCGGGGCCGGGGGCGCGGCCTCGGGCAGGAGCATGGCCAGGCGCTCCATGCCGATGGCGAAGCCGATGCCCGCCACGTCCGGGCCGCCCAGGTCGCGCACCAGGCCGTCGTAGCGGCCGCCGCCGGCCACCGCGGTCTGGGACCCGATGTCCGCGGAGGTGATCTCGAAGGTGGTGCCCACGTAGTAGTCCAGGCCGCGCACCAGGCGGGGATTGAGCGTGTACTCCACGCCCTGGGCCTCCAGGGCCTGGCGTAGGGCCGCGAAATGGGTGGCGCAGTCCGGGCAGAGGTGGTCGGTGATGAGCGGCGCGCCCGCGGTGGCCGCCTTGCAGGTGGGGACCTTGCAGTCCAGGACCCGCAGGGGGTTGGTGTTCGTGCGGCGGCGGCAGTCCTCGCACAGGGCCTCGGGGGCCAGGCCCGCGAAGTAGTCGATGAGGGCCTGGCGGTAGCCGGGCCGGCAGGCGGCGCAGCCCAGGGAGTTCAGCTCGAAGGAGAGTTTCTTAAGGCCCAGTTCGCGCAGATAGGTCCAGAGCATGAGCAGGACCTCGGCGTCGGCCTCGGGCGCCGTGGGGCCGAGCAGCTCCGCGTCCAGCTGGTGGAACTGGCGCATGCGGCCCTTCTGGGGCCGCTCGTAGCGGAACATGGGGCCGAAGGTGAAGAGCTTCACCACCGGCCTGTCGCTGAACACCTTGTTCTCGATGCAGGCGCGCATGACCCCGGCGGTGGCCTCGGGCCGCATGGTCAGGTTGCGGCCCTTGCGGTCCGGGAAGGTGTACATCTCCTTGGAGACCACGTCGGTCTCCTCGCCGATGGAGCGGGCGAAGAGCTCGGTCTTCTCCAGCACCGGGATGCGCAGCTGGGCGTAGCCGTAGCGGCCGAAGACCTCGCGGGCCACGGTCTCCAGGCGGGTGAAGGCCGTGGAGTCGGGCTCGAACAGGTCGGCCACGCCCTTGATTTTCTGGATGGCGTTCATGGTCTCTCGCTTGCGATGAAAATCCCGGGCAGCCAAGGCCCGAGCCGCATTCCGTTAGTCCATCGGCCGGCCAATGTCAAAAGCCGGGACAGGGCCGGGGTACGGCAGCCTACCCCATCTGTGGTTTCGCGGAGAACGCCAGCAGGGGCGTGAGGGGCCGGCCGCCGGAGAGGTCCACGCGCAGGGCTGCGAAGCCGCCCAGGCCCACGGGCAGGGGGCAGTTGAGCCAGCGCAGGGGCAGGGCGTTGCGCCAGGTGAAGGAGGGGCCGGCCAGCACGCTGCCGGAGGCCACAGGCTTGGGTCCCAGGGCGTCCGTGACCAGCCGCCGCATCTCCCCAGGGGTGTACCAGTGCCCCCGGCGCCGCCCGCCCCGCCCGGCCCCGGGCCCCGGCGTGCCG
>JAEXTU010000013.1 GCA_023453335.1 Pseudomonadota bacterium
CACAATGACCATGGCGATGCAGCGGGCCAGGCCGATGAGGATGAGCCCCACCATATACTCGTGCTGGCCGGAGAGGAAGGCGATGGCCAGGCCGAACATGAGGATGGGGCCGATGACCCAGTTCTGCACCAGGGAGAGGAAGAGCACCTTGCCGTTGCGGAACACCCGGGGCAGCTCCTCGTAGCGCACCTTGGCCAGGGGCGGGTACATCATGAGGATGAGGCCCGCGGCGATGGGGATGTTGGTGGTCCCCACGGAGAACAGGTTGATGAGGTCCTTGACCCCCGGGTACAGGTACCCGGCCATGACCCCGGCGAACATGGCCAGGAAGATCCACAGGGTCAGGAAGCGGTCCAGGAAGGATAGGCGGCGGAGGGGGGCGTCGCTCATGGCGTTCTCCTCGTGCGGGCGTTCTGCTTCTTGGCGGGGCTCGGCTTGGCCGGGGGCCGGCCGGCGGCGCAGGACTTTTTCCGGCAGCTGCCGTGCATGCGCTCCAGGAAGGTCGCGGTGTCCGGGTCGGCGTTGAGCCAGCCGGGCAGGGCGCGGAGCAGGGCCGCGGCATATGCTGAGAGCCCCTCGGACGCCAGGCGGTAGTGGACCCACTGCCCGTGCTTCTCCGAGACGGCCAGGCCGGCGGCCTCCAGCACCTGCATGTGCCGGGACACGGTGGGCTGGGCCAGGCCCGAGGCCTCCTGGAAATGGCACACGCACCACTCGCCCTGCTCCAGGGCCTTGAGGAACCTGACCCGGTTGGGGTCGGACAGGGCCTTCATGACCTGGGTGAGCTGCCGCATGTTATCCATGTATATAGCAATATGGCGATACGTATTTACTGTCAAGCGCCGCCGGCGGGCCGCCGCGGCCGGGCGGCGCTAGAGCAGGGGCTGCAGCACGAACCAGGCCCCGAGCAGGGCCACCAGGCCGCCGGCCAGGCGGCGGAAGACCAGGCCGCCGCGCTGGTACTCGCTGCGCGCCAGGATGCGCCCCACCAGGGCGGTGGAGCTGCCGGCCAGGGCGATGGGCAGGGCGTGGCCCAGGCCGAAGAGCACCATGAGCAGGCTGCCCCGGGCGATGTCTCCCTGCACCGTGACGATGGCCAGAATGGGGGCGATGAACCCGAAGGTGCAGGAGCCCGAGAGAACCCCGTAGGCCAGGCCCAGGAGCAGCGCCCCGGAGAGTCCCCGCACCCGGAGCCGGGAGATGGCCCCGCCGCCCAGGGAGCACCTGGCCACCCCGAGCATGTCCAGGGCCACCCACAGCAGCACCAGGCCCACGGGCACGGTCCAGTAAGGCCCCACGTCCCCGAGCATGCGGCCCAGGGCGGCGCAAGCCACGCCGATGGCGGCGATGGTGGCGAACAGGCCAAAGGCGAAGGCCGCTGCATAGAGGGCTGCCCGGCGCGGTTGCAGGGCGGTCTCCTGGCCGGCCACGTACCCGACGATGAGCGGGATGGAGGCCAGGTGGCAGGGGCTGAGCAGCACGCTCGCCAGCCCCCACAGGAAGCAGCCCAGGGCCGCCAGGAGCAACCCGCCGCCCATCCACTGGTTCACCGCCAGGAGCAGGGAATCCACGCCGCCGGCCTACTTCACGCCCAGCCGGGCGAGCACCTTGGCGATGGCGGCCTTGTCCATGAAGCCCTCGTGGCGCTCCCTTTCCCGCCCTGCGGCGTCGTAGAAGATCTGGGTGGGGATGACCCGGATGCCGAATTTTTCGCCCTGGGTCGGGTCCTCCCACACGTCCAGGAAGATGATCGCGGCCCGTCCCTGATACTCCTTCTTCACCTCCTGGAGGATGGGGGCCATGAGCTTGCAGGGGACGCAGCGGTTGGCCCCCAGGTCCACCATGGTCACCAGGCCCGGCGCGGGGATGGCATGGGAAGGAGCCTCCGGCGAGGCTGCCGGCGCCGGCACGGCCAGGACGAGGAGCAGGGCTGCGGCGCACGCGCCCCTGGCCAACAGGGTGCGGAACATGCCTACCTCGCTGCGGCCAGCAACTCGGCCGCCTTGGACGCCACCAGGTGCACGGCCGCGTCGCTGGGCGGGGTGCCGCCCTTTTCCAGGCCCAGGTCCGCGAGCTGGAGATGGGCGAAGCCGGAGAACCCCGCCTCTTCCAGGCCCTTGCGGGCGCAGTCCAGGGGGCAGCCGTCGATGGCCAGGATGGAGGACGCGGCCGCGGTGGACTTCAGGATGCCGGAGACCCGGCCGCCGATGCCGGCCAGGCAGAACATCTTGCCGTGGCCCTCGCGGGTGAGTTGGCGGGCGGCCTGGTCCGCCACCGCGCCCACGTCCGCCGCGCCGGAGCAGGAGAAGATGAGCCTGGGAGCCGCGCCGCACTGGCAGGATTGCGCACTCATGGGAGCCTCCTCGGGTTATTGCAGGAGCTTCTTGATCTCGTCCACGGACGGCACCCGGCCCACGGCCTTGACCTCGCCGTCCACCACCAGGGCCGGGGTGCTCATGACCCCGAAGGCCATGATCTCCTTGAAGTCCGTCACCTTCACCAGCTCGTAGGGAGCGCCCAGGACCTTGGCCGCGGCCTCGGCCAGCTCCGCCAGTTGCTTGCACTTGGGGCAGCCCGGCCCCAGCACCTTGATCTGCATGGCACCCACCTCCTGGAGAACGGCGCTACAGGACGATGTTGAACAGGTAGCCCACCAGCAATATGCCCGTCGCCACCACCCCGACGAACGCGCCGAGCAACCGGGGCCTCAGCACCTTCCGGAGGATGAGCATCTCGGGCAGGGACAGGGCGATGACGCTCATCATGAAGGCCAGGGTGGTGCCCAAGGCCGCGCCCTTGCCGAGCAAGGCCTGCACCACCGGCACGATGCCCGCGGCGTTGGAGTACATGGGCACGCCGATGGCCACCGCCGCGGGCACGCTCCACCAGGCGTCGGCCCCCATGATCCGGGCCATGAAGCCCTCGGGCACGTAGCCGTGGATCACCGCGCCCACCGCGATGCCGGCCAGCACGTACTTCCAGACCTTGCCCACGATGTCGCGCACCTGGTCCGCGGCAAAGCGCACCCGGCCGCGCCAGTCCAAGGCGTTTTCCAGGCCGCCGCCCTCGCCGTTCTGGCGAATGAGGCGCACCCAGTCCTCCATGTGCGCCTCCATGCCCATGCGGCCGATGGTCCAGCCGGAGACCACGGCCACGGCCAGGCCGGTGACGCAGTACAGGGCCGCCACCTTCCAGCCCAGGAGGCCGTAGAGCAGGAACACGGCGATCTCGTTGACCATGGGTGCGGCCACCAGGAAGGAGAAGGTCACGCCAAGTGGAATGCCGGCAGTGACGAAGCCCACGAAGAGCGGCACGGCCGAGCAGGAGCAGAACGGGGTCACCGTGCCGAGCAAGGCGGCCAGCACGTTGCCCACGCTCTCGCGGCGGCCGGCCAGGAGCGCCCGGGTGCGCTCCGGGGTGAAGAAGGAGCGCACCAGCCCCACCCCGAACACCACCAGCGCCAGGAGCATGAGCACCTTGGGCGCGTCGTAGGCAAAGAAGCGCACGGCCTCGCCCAGATGGGTGTCGGGCGTGAGGCCCAAAAGCCCGAAGGCCAGGCCGTCGGCCAGGTCCGGGAGCTGCCAGTACAGCCCGAACCAGGCCGCCAGGGCAACCAGGCCCAGCCCCAGCGAGGGGGCCAGGCCCAGGGAGGGCTTCCCGCCGCAGCCGCAGGCCGGGGCCTCGGGCGCGGCGTCGGGGACAGGGGCGGCGGGAGCGGTGCGCAGATCGTCGAGTTGCATGAGGGTCCTTGCCGTTGGGCGGCTCAACATGACTGAATTGCCATGTAGCAATACAATCGGTAGGCCAGGGCGTCAAGGGGGGATTCCGACTTACCAAAAGACAATCAAATCATCCAGATAATGGGCAAGAACCGGCGGCAGCACACTGCCGGTGCGCCAGGGGATGGCCATGAAGGCCAGGCCCGCGGGCAGAGAGCGGAGGAGCCATGCCGCCTTTTCCCCCGAAACCGTCTCCCTATAACCCCCGGCCGGCATTTCCCCTTTGCGCCCTGGCCCGCTTCGGGGTATGGGACCTTGAGTTCACCCGCAACCCCCGACCCGAGAGCGTCCATGTCCCTTTCCTGGCTGCGCAAGATGCTGCGCTACGACCTGGCCGCCCGCCTGGCCCCGGACGCGGACAGCGCCCTGGTGGACGCCATGCAGCGCCTGGCCCTGGACCGCCGCCGCGCGCCGGCCAAGCACGCCCACGCCCTGGGGGTCTTCCTGCAGTACGTGCATGGGGCCTCCCTGCTGCGCAACCTCTCGCCCCTGGACAACGTGCTGGAGCTGGGCCGCGGCTATTCCACCGTGGTCCTGGCCGCCACCCTGCCCGCGAAGGCCCGCCTCTTCTCGGTGGACGGCAAGCCGGTGGAGGCCTACGACATCGCCCCCTGCCTGCGCACCCTGGCCCCCCGGGTGGAGTACGTGACCGGGTTCACCGTGACCCGGGCCGAGCTGGACGCCTTCTACTCCGGGGGGTACCGCGACCCCTTCCTGGGCCGGCCGGCCCGGGACATCCTGGCCACGCTGCCCGACTTCCTCCAGCCGGCCTGCGGCCCCTATGCCGCGGAGCTGGACCTGCCCGCGGAGGAAGGCGACCGCGCGGACTTCCTGGCCCGCTGCCGGGAGGCCCTGGCACCGCACGGCAAGATCCATTGCCTGTCCGCGCTCTTCCCGGACATCCTCCCCGGGGAGTTGCACTGGAGCGCCCGCGGCCCGGAAACCGCCCTGGACTCGGTGCTCGCCCAGGCCCCCGTGCTGGATGCGGTGTTCTTCGACTGCGGCGAGTTCTCCAGCATGCTGGAGTGGGAGAAGCTCAAGGACCGCATCCGGCCCGGCGGCCTGGCCCTGTTCCACGACATCTACTTCCCCAAGAGCGTGAAGAACTTCCTGGTCTGCGCCGCCCTGGCCGCAGACCCGGCCTGGGAAGTGCTCTACCGGGACGCCAGCACGCCCCAGGGATTCCTGGCCGCGCGCCGCCTGGCCTGAGCCGGAGACCTCCCCGGCCCCGTAACCTTCCCGGCCCCCGGGCGGAATACCCAGGGAGAGCCCGCGCCCCCCTTCCCTGGAGATTCCCATGCTCGACAACTGCCCCAGCCGCACCGCCCTGCGCGTGGCCCAGCGCCGCGCCGCGCACCAGGTGCTGGACGACCCGCCGGTCTTCGCCGACCCCCTGGCCCTGCGCATCCTGGGCCTGGACCCGGACGCGACCCGCGCCCTGCCCGCGGGCTGGGTCGAGGAGACGCCCTACGCCCGCGGCCTGCGCGCCTTCCTGGCCGCGCGCAGCCGCTTTACCGAAGAGGCGCTCGCAACGGCCGCCACTCAGGGCCTCGCCCAGTTGCTGGTCCTGGGCGCGGGCCTGGACACCTTGGCCTGCCGCACCCCGTACCGCGACGGCCTGCGCGCCTACGAGGCGGACCATCCCGCCACCCAGCGCTGGAAGCGCCGGCAGTTGAAGGCCGCCGGCATCAGGGTCCCCGCCTCGCTGCGCTTCGTGCCCGTGGACTTCGAGTCCCAGTCCCTGGACCAGGAACTGGCCCGGGCGGGCTTCGACCCCGGCGCGCGCACCTTCGTCTCCTGGCTGGGGGTGAGCCAGTACCTCGACCCGGACACGGTCATGGCCACCCTCCGCTGGGTGTCCGCCCTGCCCGCGGGCAGCGCCGTGGTGTTCGACTATGCCGTGGCCCCGATGCTGCTGCCGCCCCGGGTCCACAAGGTCTTCCTGGCCATCGCCCGGAGCGTGGCCGCCGCGGGCGAGCCCTTCCGCAGCGGGTTCGACCCCGCGGCCCTGGCCGCCGACCTGGCGGGCATGGGATTCTCCCGGGTGGAGGACCTGGGGCCGGAGGACCTGAACGCCCGCTATTTCCGGAACCGGACGGACGGCCTCCGGCTCGGCGGCTTCACCCGCCTGGCCCACGCCGTGGTCTGACCCTGCCTTGACAGCCCGGCCCCGGAGCGGGTAGAGGGCGATTTCCCAAAACACGTGCGCGCGACTGGCGAGACGGGGAGCACACCCCAAGGAAGCGCGCTACGTTTGCAGCGCCGCTCGCCTGGGCCGCATCCGACGCGATGCTCACCACCTCGACTCCCCCTCCCGGGGAGTGCGTCAGGAGGCCCGCCCATGCCCGGCAACCCCGCAGCGACCCGCCTTCCCGCTGTCCTTGCCAACCCCGGCAGGGGCCAGTACATTCCGTTCCGCTTGCCAAGCCGAGACTGACATGCCCTACAAAGGACCCCATATCTCCACCCCGCCTGAGGTGCTCATCCCCCGGGTGCTGGACATCGACGCCCCCACCTTCGCCACCTGGCCGGAGGCCGTGCGCGAGGTGGCCCTGGCCGCAGCCGCCGAGCTCTTCCTCATCCGCTACAACCCCTTCGTGGACCAACAGGCCTGCTGGAAGAGCGCCTCGTCGAGCTTCGAGCGCTCCCGCCACGCCCTGGCCCCCGAGTTCGCCTCGGCCATCGGCGACGGCATGGCCCGCTACTGGGAGGCCTTCAAGACCGACTGGGCCTTCCGCGAGGAGATCCTGCGCCGCTGCCGCGACTTCCTGCCCGCCGAGGCCATCGACACCCGGCCCAACTCCCGGGTGGAGTGCTCCACCGACGCCACCGACCTGCGCATGGAGCTGCCCCTGCTCACCCTGCTGCCCGGGTCCACCGAGGAGATCCGCAGCGTGGTGCGCCTGGCCCGGGAGATGGGCTTTGCGCTGATCCCCCGCGGCGGCGGCTCGGGCCTGACCGGCGGGGCCATCCCCGGGGCCAGGCGCTCGGTCATCCTCTCCCTGGCCCGGCTCAAGGACATCATCTCCGTGGACGGAGGGGCCAGGGTGCTCTGCGCCCAGAGCGGGGTCATCACCCTGGCCGCCATCAAGGCCGCGGCCAAGCAGGGCCTGCTCTTCACCGTGGACCCCGCGTCCAAGGCGGCCTCCAGCCTGGGCGGCAACATCTCCGAGAACTCCGGCGGCCCCTTTGCCTTCGAGTACGGGACCACCATCGACAACCTCCTGTCCTACCGCATGGTCACCCCCATGGGGGAGGTCATCGAGGTGCGCCGCCGCGACCACCCCTGGCACAAGATCCTGCCCCAGGAGACCGCGGTCTTCGACATTCTGGACGAGGGCGGGAAGGTGCGGGACACCGTGCACCTCACCGGCCTGGAGGTGCGCGGCAAGGACCTGGGCAAGGACGTGACCAACAAGTACCTGGGCGGCCTGCCCGGGGTGCAGAAGGAGGGCGTGGACGGCATCATCACCGACGCCTGCTTCGTGCTCCACCCCAGGCCCGCCCTGACCCGCACCCTGTGCCTGGAATTCTACGGCCGCTCCATGCACAACGCCATGCTGGTCATCACCGACATCGTGCGCCTGCGCGACGCCATCCGCCGCGAGGGCGACCTGGTCAAGCTCTCGGCCCTGGAGGAGTTCGGCCCCAAGTACGTGCAGGCCATCGAGTACCGCAAGAAGTCCACCACCTACGAGGGCGAGCCCATCTCGGTGCTCCTGGTCCAGCTGGACTCGGACGACGAGGCGGCGCTCACCCGGGCGGTGGACGCGGTGGTGGACATCGTGGGCCCCTACGACCAGGTGGACGCCTTCGTGGCCCGCGACGACGTGGAGGCCGAGGTGTTCTGGGAGGACCGCCACAAGCTTTCGGCCATCTCCAAGCGCACCTCGGGGTTCAAGATCAACGAGGACGTGGTCATCCCCACCGCGGTGATCCCGGCCTTCTCGGACTTTTTGGAGGACCTGAACCTCAAGTACATGGCCAAGGCCTACCGCGCCGGGCTGCAGGACGTGGGCCGCCTCCCCGGGTTCGCCGAGGAGGACCGGGTCCTGAACATGG
>JAEXTU010000037.1 GCA_023453335.1 Pseudomonadota bacterium
TCCCACCGTGTGTTACCAGTGCAAGGCCGAGTGCGCCATCATGGCGCGCATCGAGGCCGGCCGCGTCACCGAGGTGCGCGGGCACCCGCACGGCCGGGGCAAGGCCTGCGTGAAGGGCATGGCCGGCGTGACCCTGCAGTACGCCAAGGACCGCCTCAAGAAGCCCCTGAAGCGCATCGGCGAACGGGGCGAGGCCAAGTTCGCGGAAATCTCCTGGGACGAGGCCCTCTCCATCCTGGAGACCAACCTGCGCCGGCTCTACGACCGGGGCGAGGGGCACAAGCTCACCTACAGCTTCTTCCCCCACTCCCTCACCGACCCCAAGTGGCGCTTCCTGAACTGCTACGGCGGCTACATCAACACCGGCCTGCCCCACTGCGACTCGGCCAAGATCGTGTCCCAGATCAAGTGCTGGGGCGGCATCCCCAACCACCACATCCCGCCGGCCTGGTTCACCATGCCGAGGGACGGCATCATGCTCCTGGTGGGCCGGCACGCCTTCGGCTGCCTGGACGACGCCATGGCCCCCCGCGACATCATGGAGGCCCGCGACCGCGGGGCCAAGCTCATCGTGGTGGACCCCATCTTCAGCCCGGACGCGGCCAAGGCCGACTGGTGGATTCCCATCAAGCCCTCGGGCGACACCGCCCTGTTCCTGGGCATGATCCACACCCTCATCACCGAGGACCTCTACGACAAGGAGTTCGTCAAGGACTGGGTACGCGAGGGCGACTTCGACAAGGTGGCGAACTACATCCAGGACAAGACCCCGGAGGCCATGTCCAAGATCTGCGACGTGCCGGCCAAGGACATCGTGAAGCTGGCCCGCCTGTGCGCCGCGGCCCCGGCCGTGGGCGTGGACGGGTTCAAGTCCATCATGCTCGGCCAGGCCATGGACTTCGGCCAGGCCTGGTCCATCTTCCTGGCGCTGACCGGCAACCTGGACAACCCCGGCGGCCAGCCCCTGCCCGACCTGACCCCGCTCTCCCCGGTGCTGCCCGCCCCGCCCGGCGCGGCCCCGCTGCACGAGAAGGGCTTCCACCGCACCGGCCCCAACCGGGAGAAGTTCGCCCGCTACCAGTTCATCCTGGAGCCCACCTGGTACGAGACCCAGGCCATCAAGGACGATAGCCTCAAGATCCTGCTGGTCACCGAGGCCAACCCGGCGCTGACCGAGATGGGCAACCGGGAATGGCAGAAGGCGGTGTGCATGAAGAACAAGGACGGCTCCTACAAGCTGGAGTTCCTCATGAACACCGACATCATGCTCTCGGAGACCGGCCGCTTCGCGGACCTGGTGCTGCCCGACCAGACCCACTTCGAGCGCTGGGAGCTCCTATACATGCCCTGGTGGTACAACTTCGGGCACGGCCTGGCCCTGCGCCAGCCCCTGGTGGACCCCGTGGGCGAGGCCCGGCACTCCAACCTGGTCTTCATCGAGATGGGCAGGCGCATGTTCCCCGAGTACTTCCCGTTCACGAACGACGTGGAATACTACAACCTGCAGCTCAAGGGCCTGGGCCTGACCGTGGAGCAGCTGGCCGCCATGGGCTGCAAGTGGTCGCCCGGGGCCATGGGCTTCTACAAGTACAAGGAAAAGGGCTTCCCCACCCCGAGCAAGAAGGTGCACCTGGTTTACGAGGACCTGGCGGACATCGGCCAGGACCTGCCGCGGCCCGGCCTGGCTGCCGAGTACGAGGCGGACGTGGACAAGTACCCGCTCATCCTCATCAGCTACCGCCGCATCCACATCAACGGCACCGGTCCCTGGTCGGTGAACAACGCCCAGTTGCGCGACCCGGTGTCCGGCCAGCATGACAACCCGGCCATCGTGAACCCGGCCACCGCGGCCAAGCTGGGACTCAAGCACGGCGACACCGCCACCCTCACCTCCCGCACCGGCACGCTCAAGGTGACCCTGGACTGCACCGAGCACATCCGGCCGGACTGCGTGGGGCTCCTGCACGGGTTCGGGGCCACGGTGGGCCGGGTGGCGGCCGGGGCCGGGGTCTGCGACAACGAACTCATACCCGACGCCGGCTCCACCCTGCAGTGGCAGGACATGGTCGGCGGCGAGGCCCACGTGTCCACCCGCGTGCGCCTGAGCGCGTAAGGAGGAAGGCCATGAAACAGCTCGGACTCATGATCGACATGGACCGCTGCATCGGATGCAAGACCTGCATCGTGGCCTGCCGCAACGCCCACAAGCTGGTGGACCACGAGAACTGCCTGCCCGGCAAGATGCCCCACTACCTGCGGGTGGAGTCCCGCACCGCGGGGACCTACCCCAAGGTTACCGAGGAGTGCTGGGTGGTGCCCTGCCAGCACTGCAAGACCGCGCCCTGCATGAAGGAGTGCCCCAACGGGGCCATCGTCAAGGACCCGGGCAACGGCATCGTGCGCATCCTGCGCGACAAGTGCAAGGGCGAGATGAAGTGCCTGGCGGCCTGCCCCTGGGGCGTGATCCAGTTCGACGAGGCGGGCAAGTTCGCCCACAAGTGCGACCTGTGCTACGACCGGGTGGTCTTCGGCCAGCCGCCGGTGTGCGCCGAGGTCTGCATGACCGACGCCATCACCTTCGGCGAACTGGAAACCCTCAAGGCCCTGGCCCGCGACCGCGGCCGCCAGGTGGACAAGAAGATGAGCGCCATGTCGGTGATCTACCTGAAGGCGACTCCCAAGAACACCCTGGCCTCCACGTAGGCCCCTGAACGCATGAAAGAGGCCCGGGCCGCAAGGCCCGGGCCACGTG
>JAEXTU010000284.1 GCA_023453335.1 Pseudomonadota bacterium
GGGGCGGTCCGCGCTGATGCCGGGGTACAGCTCCGCGGCCTCGAAGGCGAACTCCACCCGGGCCCCGCTGCCGAAGCCCAGGCCCTGCAAGTCTTCGGTCAGCACCCGGGCCAGCTCGCCGGCCGCGGTGCGCCGCGCCGCGGACAGGGCTGCGGCAGCCCGGGCCAGGGCCTTGGCCGCGGTCTTCTCCCCCTCGGCCAGGCGCTTCTCGTCCAGGGCGTGGGAATCCAGAAAAGACAAGGTCTAGGCGATCTCCCGGCCCAGGTCCGCGATCTCGTCCAGGGAGCGGCCCAGCTTGCGCTTGAGCTTGGAGATGGCGAAGAGCCGCGCCTCCACCGACTCCAGGTCCCGGGCCGAGGCCCCGGCCGCGCCGCGGCGGCGCAGGCGGGCGTCCAGGTCGCGCAGGTTCTGGCGCATCTCCTCCAGGGCCTCGGAATCGGCGGCAAAGTCCGGGTCGGCCCCGGCCAGGGCGCGGGCCTCGGCAGCCAGCCGGTCCACCAGGGCGAGCAGGCCCTCCTCCCGGCCGTGCAAGATGGCCAGGGAGCGCTCCACGGCCTCGGCCGAGCGGGAATCGGCCATGAGCGCCTCGCGGCGGGCGGCCAGCTCGTCCTCCTCGCCGGGCAGGGGCGCGACCTTGGCGATCTCCGCGGCCTGGTACTCGAACAGCTCCCGCCGGGCGGTGAGCTCGGCCACCCGGCCG
Organism: Pseudomonadota bacterium; assembly: GCA_023453335.1. GTDB lineage: Bacteria > Desulfobacterota > Desulfovibrionia > Desulfovibrionales > Desulfovibrionaceae > UBA6814. The sequence goes on from JAEXTU010000284.1 coordinate 701, forward strand.
GCCAGGGCCGCGCGCTCCTCGGCCAGGGCCTTGAGCTCGGCCAGGAGCCGGTCCTTTTCCGCGACGAGTTTCTGGTCCGGGAGAAAGGCGTCCAGGATGCGGGCCTGGTAGGCCGGGGAGAGCAGGCGCTGCTGGCCGTGCTGGCTGGTATGCATGACCAGCCGGGGCCTCAGTTCCCGCACCACGTCCTGGGAGGAGAGCCTGTCGTTCACGAACACCCGGCTGCGCCCGGTCTCAGCCGACAGCTCGCGGCGCAGCACCACCTCGCCGTCGGCCAGGGCGAACAGGGCCTCCACGCTGGCCGCGTCCGCGCCCGCGCGCACCATGTCCCGCTCCAGCCGCTCGCCGGTCAGAAAGTCCAGGGCGCGCAAAATGAAGCTCTTGCCCGCCCCGGTCTCGCCGGTGATGACGTTGAGTCCCGGAGCGAATTCCAGGGCCACGTCCTCGATCAGGGCCAGGTTGCGGATGCGCAGGTATTCCAGCATGGCGTCGCAAACCTAGCGTAAGCCGGGGTGATTTGCCAGGGGGGGAAGAGGCGGGAGGGAGCAAGCCCCCTCCCGCCAGTATGCGCTAAACGAGTTCGGAGAGTTTCGCCAAAGCCGCCGGGATGGCGTCGGGGTTGGTACCGCCGGCCTGGGCCAGGTCGGGGCGGCCGCCGCCGGAGCCGCCGATGAGGGCGGCCACGTCCTTGATGAGGGTGGGGGCGGTGTACTTGGCGTGCAGGTCCTTGGACACGTAGAGGATGAGGCTCACCTTGCCGTCCGCGGCCGCGGCCCGGCAGGCCACGCCCGAGGGCAGCTTGGAGCGCACGTCGTCCATGAGGTCGCGCAGGGCCGTGACGGTGGGCGCGTTGACCTGGGCGGCGAGGACCTTGGTGCCGTTGATCTCCTTCACGTCGTCCATGAGGTCGCGGCCCGTGCCCGAGGCGGCCTGGGAGGCCAGGCGCTCGGCCTCCTTGTGCAGGGCCTTCACCTCTTTCTGGAGCCCGGAGACCTTGGCGGCGATCTCGCCGGGCTTGGCCTTGACCAGGCCGGCGATGTCGTCCAGTTCGCGGCGCTGGCCCATGATCAGGCTCAGGGCGTTGAGGCCGGTGGCGGCCTCGATGCGGCGCACGCCCGCGGCCACCCCGGACTCGGCGGTGATGAGGAAGGGGCCTACCTGGCCGGTGGCGCGCAAATGGGTGCCGCCGCACAGCTCGATGGACACCCCGGGGACTTCCACCACCCGCACGGTGTCGCCGTACTTCTCGTTGAACAGGGCCATGGCGCCCTTCTTCACCGCGGTCTGATGGTCCATGGAGCTGACGGTCAGGGCGGTGTCGCCGAGCACGGCGCGGTTGACCTGGGCCTCCACCTGGGCCTTTTCCTCGGCGGTCATGGCGCTCACGTGGGTGAAGTCGAAGCGCAGGCGATCGGGTCCCACCAGGGAGCCGGCCTGCTTCACGTGCTCGCCCAGCACCTTGCGCAGGGCGGCGTGCAGCAGGTGGGTGGCGGTGTGGTTGCGGGCGGTGGCCAGGCGGGCCTCCTCGTCCACGGTGAGCACCGCCTCGCTGCCGGCGGAGAGCGCGCCGGAGGTGACCTCCACCGAGTGCACGGTGAGGCTGGGGGCGGGCTTCAGGGTGTCGGCCACCGAGGCCTGGCCCTCGGGGGTCTCCAGGGCGCCGGTGTCGCCCAACTGGCCGCCGGACTCGCCGTAGAACGGGGTGGCGGCGGCCACCACGAAGCCGCGCTCGCCGGTGGAGAGCCGGTCCACGGGCTGGGCCGCGGCGTCGAGCAGGGCGGTGATGCGGGATGAGGCGGCCAGCAGGTCGTAGCCCACGAACTCGCTGGTCACGCCCTCTTCGAGCAGGGCCTTGAAGCGGCTGCCCAGGTCCACCTCGCCGGAGCCCTTCCAGGCGGCCTTGGCGCGCTCCTTTTGCTCGGCCATGAGGGTGTTGAACCCGGCCTCATCCACGGCCAGGCCGCGCTTTTCGGCCACGTCGTTCACGATGTCGATGGGGAAGCCGTAGGTGTCGTAGAGCTTGAAGGCCACCGCGCCGGCCAGGGTCGCACCCTGGGGGAGCTTGGCCAGTTCCTCGTCGAGCAGGGCCAGGCCCTTGTCCAGGGTGTTGGAGAAGCGGTCCTCCTCCTCGCGCACCACGCGGGCCATGAAGGGCGCGGTCTCGCGGATCTCGGGGTAGTGGTCGCCCATGACCTCCACCACCTTGCCCGCCACCTCGTGCAGGAAGGCCCCGGCCATGCCGATGAGCCGGCCGAAGCGGTAGGCGCGGCGGATAAGCCGGCGCAGCACGTAGCCGCGGCCCTCGTTGGAGGGCAGGATGCCGTCGGCCACCATGAAGGCCATGGAGCGGCAGTGGTCGGCCATGACCCGCAGGGCGGTGTCATTGTCCTCGCTGCCGGCCTTGTACCGCACCCCGGCCTTGGCCGCGGCGAAGCCGATGATCTCCTGGAACAGGTCGCAGTCGTAGTTGGAGAACACGCCCTGCACCACCGCGGAGACGCGCTCCAGGCCCATGCCGGTGTCGATGGAGGGCCGGGGCAGGGACACGCGCTCACCCGGGGTGATCTGGTCATACTGCATGAACACCAGGTTCCAGATCTCCAGGAAGCGGTCGCAGTCGCACTTGCCGATGCCGCAGTCGGGGCCGCAGGACATGTGCTCGCCCTGGTCGATGAGGATCTCGGAGCAGGGGCCGCAGGGGCCGGTGTCGCCCATGGACCAGAAGTTGTCCTTTTCCCCCATCCGGTAGATGCGCTCCGCGGGTACGCCGGCCACCTTCTGCCAGAGCCGAGCGGCCTCGTCGTCGTCGCGGAACACCGTGACGTAGAGCTTGTCCTTGGGCAGGGCCAGTTCCCGGGTCAGGAAGTCCCAGGCCAGGCGGATGGCCTCCTCCTTGAAGTAGTCGCCGAAGGAGAAGTTGCCGAGCATCTCGAAGAAGGTGTGGTGGCGCGCGGTGCGGCCCACGTTCTCCAGGTCGTTGTGCTTGCCGCCCACCCGCAGGCACTTCTGGGAGGTGGTGGCGCGCTTGTACTCGCGCTTCTCCTGGCCCAGGAACACGCGCTTGAACTGGACCATGCCCGCGTTGGTGAACATGAGGGAGGGGTCGTCCTTGGGCACCAGGCCGGAGGAGGACACCTTCTGGTGGCCGTTGGCGGCGAAGAAATCCAGGAAGCGCTGGCGGATCTCGTTGGCTTTCATGGGAATCGTCCGTACTGCGGGGCCGCGCCGGCGGTCCCGGGATTTGTTCTGGCCGGCCTGGGCTCGCGGGCGCGGCCGGCGTTTTTTCCAGCAACCACCGCAGTGGTTGCTGGCCGGGCTCCAGGGATGAAAACGCCGGGACGGGCAGGCCGCGTCCCGGCGTGGTCGCTCGTGTCGGGCCTAGTCGTCGCCGGGCTGGGGCGCGTCGTCGCCGGAGCGGGCCTTGGCCAGGGGGTGCATGCCAAGGTGCTCGATGAGCTTGGCCTCGATGGTGGCGCAGAGGTCCTTGTTCTCGGCCAGGAGGGCGCGGACGTTCTCCTTGCCCTGGCCCAGGCGCTCGGACCCGAAGGAGAACCAGGCCCCGGACTTCTCGATGATGCCGGCCTCGGCGCCCATGTCCAGGATCTCGCCCTCGCGGGAGATGCCGGTGCCGTAGAGCACGTCCACCACCGCCTCGCGGAAGGGCGGGGCGCACTTGTTCTTGACCACCTTGATGCGCACCTTGGAGCCGTAGACCTCGTCCTTGTCCTTGAGGGTCTGGATGCGGCGGATGTCCAGGCGCACCGAGGCGTAGAACTTCAGCGCGTTGCCGCCCGGCGTGGTCTCCGGGTTGCCGTAGCCCATCATGCCGATCTTCATGCGGATCTGGTTGATGAAGACCACCGAGGTCTTGGACTTGTGGATGGAGCCGGTGAGCTTGCGCAGGGCGTGGGACATGAGCCGGGCCTGGCCGCCCACCTGGGTCTCGCCCATCTCGCCCTCCAGTTCGGCCTGGGGGATCAGGGCGGCCACCGAGTCGATGACGATGATGTCCACCGCGCCGGAGCGCACCAGCATGTCGGCGATGTCCAGGGCCTGCTCGCCGAAGTCGGGCTGGGAGATGAGCAGCTCGTCGGTCTTGACTCCCAGGCGGCGGGCGTAGGTGATGTCCAGGGCGTGCTCGGCGTCGATGAAGGCCGCGGTGCCGCCCTTCTTCTGGGCCTCGGCGATCATGTGCAGGGCGAGCGTGGTCTTGCCCGAGGACTCGGGGCCGAAGATCTCCACCACCCGGCCGCGGGGGAAACCTCCGATGCCCAGGGCCAGGTCCAGGGCGATGGAGCCGGTGGGGATGGAGGGAATGGCCACGTGGGCCTCCTCGGAGAGCTTCATCACCGAGCCCTGGCCGTACTTGCGCTCGATGGTTCCCAGCGCGGTCTTGAGCGCCTCGGCGCGGAGGTCTTCGGGGGCGGAAGGCTTCTTGGCGGCCATGCGAAACTCCATTGACGGAATTGATGAAATCAAGGAACGAAGCCATAGCAGAACCCCGGCCCGGGGGCAACCGGAGGGGTCAGGGGGGAACCCGCCGGTTACGCGCGAAACACGGGGCCTGCCCTGGCGTCCCCAGCCTATAGGTAGGCAGGATATCGGTTTTATGAATTTCGTCAACCGCCGGAACGGCCAGGGGTTTTGCATCCCTTGCCGGGTGGCCGATCCTGGCGTATACCGCGCTCCCCATGGCTGAAACCTACCATTGCCTGTCCCTCTTCTCCGCGGGCCTGGATTCCATCCTGGCGGCGCGGGTGCTCATGGCCCAGGGCCTCAAGGTCAAGTGCCTGCACTTCGTGTCGCCCTTCTTCGGCGACCCGCGGCGCATCCCGCACTGGGAGCGGGTGTGGGGCCTGGACATCGTGGCGGTGGACATCTCCGCGGAGTTCACGGCCATGCTGCGCTCCCCGGCGCACGGGTTCGGCAAGCTGCTCAACCCCTGCATGGACTGCAAGATCCTCATGCTCAGCAAGGCGCGGGAATTGATGGGCACGTACGGGGCCAGCTTCCTGGCCACCGGCGAGGTGGTGGGGCAGCGGCCCATGAGCCAGCGCCGCGACGCCATGAACGCCATTGCCCGGGACGCCGGGGTGAAGGGCCTGCTCTTGCGGCCGCTCTGCGCCCAGAAGCTCGACCCCACGCCCGCGGAGGAGTCCGGCCTGGTGGACCGGTCGCGGCTGTACAATTTCGGCGGCCGGGGCCGGCGGCAGCAGCTTGATTTGGCGCGGGAGTTCGGCCTCACCGATCTGCCCACCCCGGCGGGAGGCTGCCTGCTGGCCGAGCCCGAGTCCGCGCGGCGCTTCTGGCCCCTGCTCAAGCTCGTGCCCGCGCCCGGGCCGGAACTGTTCCGCCTGGCCGACGAGGGCCGGCAGTACTGGGCCGAGTACGAGGGTGGGCACTACTGGCTGGCCATCGGCCGCAACCAGGCGGGCAACGAGCGGCTGGAGCAGCACGTTGCGCCCGGCGACCTGGTGTTCAAGACCCCCGACTTCCCCGGCCCCCTGGCCCTGGGCCGGCCCCTGACCGGTCCCTGGCCCGAGGCGGTGGTGGCCGACGCCGCGGCCTTCTTCGCCTCCTACTCCCCCAAGGCCGCCCGCTCCGGCGGCCCGGTGGCGGTCAACGTCACCACCCAGGCCGGCGACGCCCGCGCCTTCGAGGTCACCCCCAGCCGCGCCACCCCCCTGGCCTGGGCCGAACCCCACTGGGACGACGCCGCCAAGGCCCGCAACAAGGGCGGGGCAGAGTAAGCAGGACTACATCCGTCCCAGCAAGCTCAGCAGCGCGTCCAGCGTGGTGATGGGGTGGGGGGGGCAGCCGGGGATGTAGAGGTCCACGGGGATGAGGCTGTCGCAGCCGTTGTGGACTTCGGGTGAGCCGGCGAAGGGGCCGCCGGCGATGGCGCAGGCCCCGACTGCGATGCAGAGCTTGGGGCCGGGCACGGCCTGCCAGGTCTTCATGAGGCCCACCCGCATGTTCTCGGACACCGGGCCGGTGACCACGATGCCGTCGGCGTGGCGGGGCGAGGCCACGAACTCGATGCCGAAGCGGCCCAGATCGAAAACCACGGTGGTGAGCACGTTGAGGTCGGCCTCGCAGGCGTTGCACCCGCCCGCGCTGACCTGGCGCAGTTTGAGCGCCCGGCCGAAGAGTCGGCGCATCTCGCTCCCCAGGGCCTCCACCTTGGGGGCCTCGCCGGGGCGCAGCACCAGTCCTTCCCTTGTGCGGGAGGACAGGGCGTGGCCGTTGCTGAAGCTGATGGCCCCGTGGGGGCAGGCCCGCTCGCACTCCGCGCAGAAGATGCACTTCCCGAGGTCCAGCACCGGGCCGCCGTTCTCCAGGCGAACCGCGCCAAAAGGACAGGCGGCCACGCAGGCCGAGCAGCCCGCGGCGCACAGCCCCTTCTCCAACCGGGGCAGGCCGCGCAGCCGCGGCGGCAGCCAGGGCGTGCCCTTGGGGAAGTCCACGGTGCGCATGCCCTGGCGCAGGCGTTCGGCAATGACCTTGAGCATATGTCGTCCTACAGGTCGTGCCCGCAATACGAGAGGTTGAAGCTCTTGTTGCACAGCGGGAAGTCGGAGATGCGCTCCCCGCGCAGGGCCAGGGCCAGGCCCATCCAGTTGTGGAACGAGGGGTCGGTGACCTTGTAGCGGGCCAGGCGGCCGGCCGCGTCAGTGATGGCCGCGTGGCAGACCTCGCCGCGCCAGCCCTCCACCAGGGACACCGCCAGGTGCTCGGGCCGCATGGCCCCTACCTCGGCCCGCACCGGGCCGGCGGGCAGATCCGCGAGCCGCGCCTGCACGAATTCGGCGCTGGCCTGAATCTCCTTGTAGCGCACCTGGGCGCGGGCCCACACGTCGCCGGTTTCGGCGTAGGCCACCGCAGGCCGGTGCGGGTCGTACCCGGGCAGGGCGAAGTCCGCGCGCACATCGCGGGGCAGGCCGCAGGCCCGGGCCGCGGGTCCCACCAGGCCCAGGTCCACCGCGGTGGCGGTCTCCACCGTGCCGGCGCCCTCGAACCGGCTCTGCACCGAGCCCGCGTTGATCATGAGCTCGGCCGCGCCCCGGGTGTCCCGGTAGGTGCCGGCCAGCCGGCGCTGAATCTCCTCGACCAGCGCCTGGTCCACGTCGAAGGCCACCCCGCCGGGCCGCACCAGGCCGCGGCCGAAGCGGCTGCCGCACACCAGCGCGCTCATGTTCAGGTAGTCGCCGCGCAGCCGGCCGCAGAAGGCCAGGGTGGGCAGGAAGCCCACGTCCCCGGCCAGGGCGCCCAGGTCGCCGGTGTGGTTGGCCAGGCGCTCCAGCTCCAGGGCCGCGGCGCGCAAGGCCAGGCCGCGGGCGGGAACCTTCACCCCGGCCAGGGCCTCCACGATGCCCGCGTAGGCCCAGGCGTGGCCGATGGTGGTGTCGCCGGCCAGGGTCTCCATGACATGGACCGTGCGGCCGTCCGGGCCGCCGGTCAGCAGGGCCTCGGCCCCGCGGTGCTGGTAGCCCAGGGCGATCTCCAGGTGGTGCACGGTCTCGCCCAGGCACTGGAACCGGAAATGGCCGGGCTCGATGATGCCGGCGTGCACCGGTCCCACCGCCACCTCGTGCACCTCCGGCCCGGCCATGCGGAAGAATTCGCCGACGCAGGGCGCGGGCCGCGGGCCGCCGTTGCCGGGGTTGTGGTAGCGCACCGGCTTGAGCCAGGGGTGGTCGGTGGGCTCCACCCCGAACTGCTCCCAGATCTCCCGTTCGAACAGGTGGGCCTGGGCGCAGGTGGGGGTCAGCGCGGCGTAGGCGTCGCCCACCCGGATGCGGGCTGCCTCCAGCACCCCGCGGCCGTCGTGGGCCAGCAGCGCGTAGAGGTCCAGGGCCGTGCCTGGGGCGCGCACCCCGAACAGGGAGGCCAGCCGCGCCCCGGCCGCCATCCGGCCGCACACGAAGCCGGCAAAGGCCTCGCAATCGAGTTCCGGCACCTCGGCCAGGGGCGCGCAGGACTGGTTGGTCAGGAGCAGGCCGGCCATTAGAGGGCCCCTCCGAAAAGTTGCGCCGCGCTCCGCATGGTCTCGGCCAGGGGCGCGGGCAGCCACAGGCCCAGGAGCAGGGCGCAGCAGCCCAGGGCCGCTGCGGGCAGCACGGACAGGAGCGGCTCGGCCGCGCCCTCGGGCACCCCGGGCGGGGTGGGACCCTGGGCCATGCGCAGGACCGGGGTGGCCATGCCCGCGAACACCGCGCCGAGCAGGGCTAGGAAGGCCGCGGCCACGCCCCAGCGCCCGGCGGCCAGGGCCCCGGTCACGATGGTGTACTCGCTCACGAACAGGGAGAAGGGCGGGCACCCGGCAATGGCGAAGAAGCCCGCCACCCAGAGCGGCCCGGACACCGGCAGGGCGCGGGTGGCCCCGTGCACGTCGTGGGCGGACTTGGTGTGGAAGGCGGCCAGGATGTTGCCGGCCACCAGGAAGAGCATGGCCTTGACCAGGGAGTGCCCGGCCAGGTGGAGCATGGCCCCGAAGGCTGCGCTGCCGCCCAGGCCCACGCCCAGGGTGATGACCCCCATGTGCTCCACCGAGGAGTAGGCCAGCAGGCGCTTGAAATCGCCCTGGCCCAGGATGAAGGCGGTCGCCACACCCATGGACGCCAGGCCGAACACCACCAGCAGCTCCCGGGCGAAGTCGCCCAGGCCCGCGGCTGCGCACACCGCAAAGAGGCGCAGCACCCCGAGCAGGGCGCAGTTGAGCAGCGCGCCCGAGAGCAGGGCCGAGACCAGGGAGGGCGACTCGCTGTGCGCGTCGGGCAGCCAGGAGTGCATGGGCGCGAGCCCGGCCTTGGTGCCGTAGCCCACCAGCACACAGGCGAAGGCGGCCTTGAGCCACAGCGGGTGCGCCGCCGCGGCCCGGGCCAGGACCGCGTCCAGGTCCATGGAGGGCGCGCCGACCCCGGGCTCGAACAGGGCGTAGGAGAGCAGGATGTTGCCGAGCAGGGCCAGGGCAATGCCCACCGAGCAGATGATGAGGTACTTCCAGGTGGCCTCCAGGGAGCGGCGGTGGCGGTGGAAGTAGATGAGCGGCGCGCTGGCCAGGGTGGTGGCCTCCACCCCGACCCAGAGCAGGCCCAGGTGCCGGGCCGCGGCCACCAGGGTCATGGCCCCCAGGAAGAAGAGCAGGCAGGCGGAGAACACCCGCTCCGGCGCGTTGGCGAAGGCCAGGCCCTCCTGGAAGTCGCTGCGCAGCCCCTGGTCCTCGGAGCGCAGGTAGCTCTGGGCATAGGCCGCGGCCGCGGCGAAGAGCACCGAGGCGATGGTCAGGAAGAGCTTGCCCGCGGCGTCCAGGCCTAGGGCGCCGCCCCAGGCGGGTTCCACCGGCCCGGCCCAGCAGGCCGCGGTGAGCCCCAGGTGGGCCAGGGCTGCGGCCAGGAGGAGCAGCCGGCGCGGGGCGTCCGGCCGGAGCAGGAAGGCCGCCGCGCCCGCCGCCAGGGGGAGGATGACCAGGGCTTCGAGCAGCATCAGTCCCTCAGGGAGCAGAACAGCCCCACGTCAATGGAGTCGAAGGTCCGGTCGATGCGGTGCACCACCAGGCCCATGACGAACACGCCAACGAACACGTCCAGGAGAATGGCCAGCTCCATCCAGGCCGAGCCCCAGGCCAGGGTGGGCGCGCCGAACAGGAAGATGCCGTTCTCCATGGCCAGGAAGCCCACCACCTGGGTCAGGGCCTTCTTGCGGGACACCAGCATGGTGAGTCCGCCGAAGAAGGCGGTGAAGGCCGCGGGAAAGAGCAGGGGGGGCAATTGGAGTCCCGGGATGGCCAGGCGCGAGCCCAGCCACAGGGAGAAGAGCAGCGCGGCCAGGCCGGCCAGGAGCGACAGGCCGTAGCCGATGTAGGGCTCCACCCAGGCGCGCAGGTGCAGGGTGCGCATGGTGCGGCGCAGGAGGAAGGGGAAGGCCAGGGCCTTGATGGCCAGCACCGCCGCGGCCAGGAAGAGCACGTGCAGTTCGGGCTCCGGACCGGGCACCAGCACCAGGATGGCCAGGCCCAGGAGCGCGCCCTGCAGGCCCACCAGGCGGATGCACCAGTTCATGCGCCGCACCGAGAGCAGGCCCAGGTTCACCAGGACCAGGAGCACCATGAGGGGTTGGACCAGGATGGGCATGGCTAGCTCCCGGCGGACCAGACTTTGAGGATGAGGGCCAGGGCGGACAGGGCCGCGGCCCAGGCCAAGAGCTGGGGCACCCGGTTCAGGCGCAGCCGGGCCATGGCCGATTCCACCACGCCCACGGCCGCGGCCAGGGCGAAGACCACCAGGAGCATGACCCCGGTGTCCGGCCAGAGCCGGTCGGGCAGGTTGGGCAGCAGCACCCCGGCCACCAGGGCGCAGTACAGCCACAGCTTGAGCGCAGCCGCGTACTCGATGAGCCCCAGGTCCGGGCCGCCGTGGGCCAGGACCATGACCTCGTGGATCATGGTCAGCTCCAGGTGGGTGGTGGGGTCGTCCACCGGGATGCGGCAGTTCTCGGCCAGGAGCACCACGAACAGGGAGAGGGCGGCCAGGGCCGAAGCCGGGTCCAGGGCGGCCAGGTCGCCGGTGGCGGAGCCGGTCAGCATGGCCTGGAGGGACAGCCCGCCGCGGTGCGCGGCCAGGGTGGCCAGGCCCAGGAACAGGGCGGGCTCGGCCAGGGCGGAAAAGGCCGCCTCCCGGCTCGCGCCCATGCCCTCGAAGCTGGACCCGGTGTCCAGGGCCGAGAGCATAGTGGCCAGCCGGCCCGCGGCCAGCAAATAGGCCAGGAGCACGAAGTCGCCGGAAAAGGAGATGAGCCCGGGCAGGCCGCCCTGCGGCACCAGGAGCAGGGCGCTGGCCGTGGCCGCCAGGCCCAGGGCCGGGCCCAGGCCGAAGACCCAGGTGGTGGTGGTGGAGAACACCGCGCCCTTGCGCAGGAGCTTGGCCACGTCGAAGTACACCTGGAGCAGGGGCTTGCCGCGCCGGCCGCCGAAGGTGGCCTTGACCCGGTTCACCACCCCCAGGAGCAGGGGGGCCAAGGCCAGGGCCAGGACCAGGCGAAGCAGGGGGGCCATGAGCGCGCTCATGCCAGCACCCAGGCCAGGACCGCCACCAGGGCGGCCAGGATGGACAGGACATAGAGGGGGATGCGGCCGTGCTGCAACCACTTCAGGTGCTCGGCGGCCCAGAGTGCGGCCCCGAAAACCGGCCGGAACACCTGCTCCAACACGATGTCCGGGGCAACGACCCGGTGCCAGGCCCGGTGGGGGAACAGGCCCTGCGGCCGCAGCAGGTCGTTCTCCACGCCGCTGGCCGGTCCCAGGGCCTCGGCCAGGGGGTCGGCAAAGGAGGCCGGGCCGTACTGCATGGTGGCCTGGGGCTGCGCGTAGCCGCAGTCCCAGGTGGGGCCGCTGCCCACGCTGCGGCCGGCCAGCAGCCGCTTGCGCAGCCACCAGAAGAAGAGGCCCAGCAGAGGCAGGGGCAGGGCGGCCACCAGCAC
>JAEXTU010000298.1 GCA_023453335.1 Pseudomonadota bacterium
GGGCCTGGTGGTCGGGCCGCCGCCGGCGCGACTGGAGCGCCGCGGCCAGGGTGGCGATGGTGCCGTGCGCCGCCACGGGCGCGGCCGGGGCAACGGGCTGCTGGGCCGGGGCCGGGAGGGGCCGGGCCAGGGCCAGGAGCAGGCAGAGGGCCAGGAGCAGGCAGGGCAGGGTGCGCAGGTTCATGGGGTTTCCTTGTCCGGGCCGTCTGGTCCCTCCGGGGCCGCCGCGTCCAGGCGGCGGGCGAACTCGGCCATGTCCAGGTTGGCGGGGCCGGCCGCGGCCGTGGCCCGCAGCTGGTCGAACAGCTCGCCCACCAGCCCGAAGCGGCCGTGGATGTCCAGGGTCTCGGCCGACTCCTTGAATTGGGACAATGCGGCCAGCACGTCGAGGAGGTGCACGTCCTGGGGCGGCCGGGCCAGGGTGAAGGTCTCCCCGCCCGGGGCGTCCAGCTTGGCCGCGATGCCCGCGGCGGCCAGCATGTAGAGCACCTCGTTGCCCAGCTTCACCGGCGCGCCCAGGCGCTGGGCCAGGGCGTCGTTGGCCAGGGGCGGCGCGCCGGCGGCAAAGGCCCGGCTCATGAGCCCCAGGGCCAGGGCCGCCAGCTTGTGCCGGTCCTCGAAGCTGTAGGCCGCGGCCTGGGCCTCCTGGGCGAAGGTTTCCCGGTGCTGCACCGCGAAGCTCACCTCGGCCCCGAAGAGCACGATGGCCCAGGACAGGTACATCCACACCAGGAACAGCGGCACCTGGGCCAGGGAGCCGTAGATGGCGTTGTAGTTCACCGCGAAGAAGGCCTGGTAGCGCACCAGGGCGGACAGGGAGAGCTGCCAGAGCAGCCCCCCCGCCACCGCGCCGGAGGCCGCCGCGGAGAGCCGCACCCGGGTGTTGGGGATGAAGGCGTAGATGAAGAACAGCCCGCACCCGGTGGCCAGCCAGGGCAGGGTCCCCAGCAGGGAGAGGTAGAGCGCGGAGATGAGCTCCACCTCGCGCACGAAGCGCATGACCGTGCTGCTCTGCAGGAAGGCGGTCAGCGACACCGCCACGATGAAGAGCAGCGGGCAGGCCAGGATCACCGCCATGAAGTCCGAGAGCCGCCGCCACGGGCTGCGGCTGGCCTTGACGCCCCAGATGGTGTTGAAGGTCTTCTCGATGACCGCCAGGAGCGACACCACGGTGACGAACAGGAAGAGCAGGCCCACCGTGCCCAGGGTCTTCACGCTGGTGTTGTTGATGTAGCCCACGATGGCGGAGACCGCGCCCGCGTTGCCCGCGGTGAGCCGGATGAGCAGGCCGCGGGTGAACTCGGAGTTCTGGAACCCGAAGCCCTTGGCGATGGAGAAGGCCACCGCCAGGAAGGGGACCACGGCCAGGGTGGTGGCAAAGGCCAGGGCCGCGGCGCGCACCAGGCACTGGTCCTGGGCGAACCCGGCCAGCACCAGCCGCAGCCAGGCCGCGAGTTCCCGGGGAGTGAACCGGCCGGGCGAGGCGGGCAGGGTGCGCGGGTCGGGCATGGGTCCTAGACGATGCCGGTCTCGGCGGCGATGGGGGTCATGGCGGCGATGGCCAGGGCCAGGAACTCGTCCAGGGTCAGGCCCAGCTTCTCGCACTCGCGGATGCGCTCGCGGTTCACCGCGGCGGCGAAGCTCTTGTCCTTCATCTTCTTCTTGAGGCTCTTGGGCTCCATGCCCTCCATGCGGGTGGGCCGCACCAGGGCCGCGGCCATGACCAGGCCGGTGGCGGTCTCGGCCGCGCGCAGGGCGAAGTCGAAGGCCGACTCGGCCTTGATGCCGGTGCCCTCCTCGTTGTGGGAGGAGATGGCGTGCACCGCGTCCTCGGGCAGCTTGCCGGCCAGCTCGGCCGCGGCCAGCACCCCGTGCTGGTGCATGTCGTGCTTGGTCAGGGGGAAGTCCAGGTCGTGCAGGAGCCCGGCCAGGCCCCAGACCTCGGGGTCGTGCCCCAGGCGGGCGGCCAGGGCGCGCATGATGGCCTCGGACTGCACCGCGTGGTGCACCATGTGCGGCTCGGGGTTCTTGGAACGGACCAGGGCCAGGGCGTCGGCGCGGGATATCATCTGAACTCCTTCGTTTCCCGGACCATACCCGAAAGCCGGCGCACAGGGCAATGCACCGGCCCACCGCAGCCGGCGCATATTTCTTGACCCGGGCACGGTCCTTGCTATCCACCCGGCGGGAGCCCCCTATACCGACGTAAACCCGACACGCGTATGGCCGTCAAACCGCTGTTCACCATCGAGCCCTTCAGGCTGCCCGCGCCGGCGCAGCGCTCCGTGCCCGTGGGCCACATGCCGCAGTCGCCGGTGTTGGCCGGCCGCGGGAACGGCGGCGGTGGCGGTGGGGGCTTTGCCGGGACCCTGGGCCAGGCCGGGGGGGTGAACCCCAATTCGGACAAGATCGCCGCGGTCTCGGAGCTCATGCTGGGCCAGGGGATGATGGAGATCATGGCCGAGGGCGGCGAGGGCGAGGGCGGGGGCGCAGGCGGCATGGGCGGCCTGAACGGGCTGCTCCTGGCCTC
>JAEXTU010000310.1 GCA_023453335.1 Pseudomonadota bacterium
GCCGCGCCCAGGGCGTCGCGGCCCGGGATGTGCGCCACCTGCGCCGCGGCCGGGGCCACCGCCGTGACCAGCCAGGGCGCGGCCAGACCCAGGCCGGCGCAACCCAGGGCCAAGAGGAGCATGGCCGCCAGTTCGGATTTGCCCGGGTCGTGGGCAGCCGCGGCCTCGGGGGTGCGGGGCTCGCCCAGGAAGGCCAGCCCGAAAGCCTTGGTTATGGCGGCCAGGGCCAGGCCTCCGGCCAGGGCCAGTCCGGCCATGCCGCCCCAGGCCGCCAGCCGGCCGGCCGCGGGGAGTCCCAGCCCGGCCTGGCCCAGTCCCAGGTAGATGAGCAGTTCGGAGAAGAACCCGTTCAGCGGGGGCAGGGCGACCAGGGCCGCGCCGCCCAGCAGGAAGAGCGCGCCGGCGCGGGGCATGCGCTTCAGGAGCCCGCCCAGCGAGGATATCTCCACGGTGCCCGCGCCGTGCAGCACCGCGCCCGCGCCCAGGAAGAGCAGGCCCTTGAACAGGGCGTGGTTGAGCACGTGCAGGAGCGCGCCGGCCGCGGCCAGCAGCGCCGCCCCGGCCAAGCCGCCCCGGGCGGCCAGGATCGCCGCGCCCAGGCCCAGGAACACGATGCCGGCATTCTCCACGCTGGAATAGGCGAGCAGGCGCTTCATCTGGCCCTGGGCCAGGCCCTGGGCCAGGCCGAGCAGGGCGGAGAGCAGGCCCAGGCCGAGCAGCAGGCCGCCCCACCAGGCCGGTCCCGGGCCGAGCAGCACCAGGGTGCGGGCCACCCCGTACATGCCCGCGGTGATGAGCGCGCCGGACATGAAGGCGGACACGTGGCTGGGCGCGGCGGGATGGGCCTCGGGCAGCCAGACGTGCAGGGGGGCGAGCCCGGCCTTGGCTCCGAACCCGGCCAGGGCCAGGAGGAAGAGGGGCCAGGTGCGGGCGAACCGGGGGGCCGCCTCGGCCAGGGCGTCGAAGTGGGTGGACCCGGCCGCGCCGGACCACCAGGCGGTGAGCGCCACCAGGCAGAGCACGCCCAGGTGGGAGGCCACCAGGTAGGTCCAGGCCGCCTCGCGTACCTCGTGCTTGTGGTCATCGAACGAGACCAGGAAGAACGGGGCCAGGCCCATGGCCTCCCAGGCCAGCAGGAAGAGGAATCCGTCGCGGGCCGCGGCCACCAGGGCCAGGCCGGCCACCAGCAGGCTGAAGAAGAACCAGTGGGAGCGGACCTTGCCCTCGGGCTCGTGCGCCAGGGAGCCCAGGCCGTACAAGGAGCAGGCCAGGCCCAGGCCGAAGCAGGGCAGCAGGAAAAGCAGGGTCAGGGGGTCGAAGCCCAGCGCGAAGGAGCCCCCGGGCCGGCCCCAGTCCAGGTCCAGGCGGGGGTACTCGCGGGAGGCCAGGAGGCGCAGGGTGTTGGCCAGGCCCAGGCCGGAGCCTGCCAGGATGCCCAGCGGGCCGGCCTGTCGGCCCGGGCGGCCCGGGACCAGAAGGCCCAGGGTTCCGCCGGCCAGCACCAGGCCCAGCGCACACAGGAAAAGCTCCATTCCTCGCCCCCGGCCGTCCCCTGCGCCGCGGCTGGCGGCGCCTCCGGGGTCTGCGGCCGAAACCCGCTCGGCCTAAGCCGCTTGCCCGGCCCTGTCAAGGCCGATTTGCATCGGCCTGGGCATTGGCTCCAGAGTCGCCGTAAACCGCGCCCGACGCGGCCCGGCGTCGGGTTTCCGGCTCTTTTTTCCGCCCCGTCCCCGAGCCTGCACCAGCTTCCCCAACCCGGTCGAGGGGTTGGCGGGAACAAGGCAGACTGGCACGGCCTATGCTTCATTCCAGGCGACCTGGCGAGTTGGTGAGCAGTGGCTCCAGGGTGAATCAACAGCCAAGGAACGCGCCGACACAGGCGTACACTAAAAAGGCGGTTCAACCCGGGCGCACTCCACGGCTAAGCCGGGTCTTTTCGTTGGCTGCACACGTGCAATGTCCTGCACGCCATTGCGCAATCCTCTGCACATTCCGTGCTGTCACAATCCCGGCTGCCGGCCTCAAAATCCGCGCCGGGAGCGGTTTGCGAAAAATGGCCCGGTTCCTGCTTGCCTAACCGGCGCAGGACCATTATCTAGGAGCCACAACAGCGATACTCCAAGCAACCGGAGGGGGTTTCCCATGGCATACGAGAACTACGGCATGACCGCGACCCGCGCCCGCGGCGAGGTGCTGGGCATCTTCATGCGCGGGGTCTACAAATGGATGTCCATCGGCCTGGCGGTGACCGCGGCCGCGGCCTACATGGTGGCCACCAGCCCGGCGGCGCAGCAGGTCATCTTCGGCAACCAGATCGTGTTCTTCGGGCTCATCATCGGCGAGCTGCTCCTGGTCATGGGCCTGTCCGCGGGCATCACCCGCCTGTCCGCCTCGACCGCCAACGGCCTGTTCCTGCTCTACAGCGCCCTGAACGGCCTCACCCTGTCCGCGGTGCTCCTGGCCTACACCGGCGAGTCGGTGTTCATGACCTTCGTGATCTGCGCCGGCATGTTCGGGGCCATGAGCATCTACGGCATGACCACCAAGAAGGACCTCACCTCCTGGGGCTCCTTCCTGTTCATGGGCCTCATCGGCATCATCCTGGCCTCGCTGGTGAACATGTTCATGCACAGCTCGGCCATGAACTTCGTCATCTCCCTGGCCGGGGTGCTCATCTTCACCGGGCTCACCGCCTACGACACCCAGAAGCTGCGCTACATGGGCGAGACCATGCCTGCGGGCGACGCCACCGCGGTGGCGCGTGGCACCATCATGGGCGCGCTCCAGCTCTACCTGGACTTCATCAACCTGTTCCTCATGCTGCTGCGGTTCTTCGGGCAGCGGCGGGACTAGGCGGGGCGGAGCGCTGCTTGGGGCAGCGCCGCGACGAGCCTTCGCTCTCCGTCCGATCGGGCGGGG
>JAEXTU010000315.1 GCA_023453335.1 Pseudomonadota bacterium
GGGCCTGGGGGGGGGGCAGGGGGGGGGCCCGACGGGGGGGCCGGGCCCGCCGAGGCCTGGGCCTCGGCCCGCCACACCGACGACTCCTCCTTGGAGGCCTTCACGATGGCCCGCACCTTGAGGCGCAGGGCCTCGCGGTCCAGGCGCAGCAGGGCCGGGCAGGTCTCCTTGAGCCGGGTGCGCTGGTTCTCGTCGCTGAGCAGGGCCAGGGTGAGCGCGCCGGAACGGGTCTGGGGCCAGTCCAGGTGCACCGAGGAGACCACCCAGGCGTCCTCCAGGAGCCGTACCAGGGAGGCGGACAGCACCGGGGTCCGGGTGGAGCCCCACTTGCAGCCCTCGGCGGCCTTGGCCAGTTCCGAACGCACGTTGGTCTCGCTCACCGAGAAATGGCGCAAGATCGCGGAGAGGTCCGAGTCGGGCAGCTCCAGGAGCTTGAGCAGCACGTGCTCGGGCTCCACCTGGTAGTTGGTCTGGTACGCGCACAGCTCGGTGGCGTTCTCCAGGGCGCGGCGGCAGTAGTGGTTGAGCTTGGCCGCCAGGGCCGCGGTGTCGAGCTTGAGGCTCACGCCGCACTGCCTTCCAGGTCCTGGGCCCCGGTTCCGGGCCACTGCCTGGGATGCAGGGTGACCGCGCCGTCGGCCGCGGCGGGCCTGGACCCCAGCCCGGAGCCCAGCCAGGTCGTCCAGCCCAGGCGGGGGGCGGCCTGTTGGCCCAGGCGCAGGGCCGGGACCTCGGCCGCGGCCAGCCGGAGCACCACGGTGAACTCCAGGTTGGGTCCGGCAAAGAAGCGGGCCAGGCCGCACAGGGGCACGAAACCCGCGCCGGAGGGCAAGAGGTCCAGGAAGGTGGCCAGACGCAAAGGCCCCAGCGCCACCCGGAAGGCCGCGGCCGGGTCCCAGGCCCGGGAGCCCAGCACCGCGTCCCGGCCCAGGCCGTTATTGGCCGCGGTCTCGGGGCTGCGGCCCAGGCGGGTGAGCTCGTCCGGCTCGATGTCCACGAACCCGCCGGTGAAGGGCGTGACCTCGGCGCGGGTGGCGAAATAGTCGGCCAGGACCAGCTCCAGCCCCTTGGCCGAGCGGACCTCGCTGGCCAGGAGCGCGGCATACTTGAGCAGCGCGCCGTCGGGCAGGCCCAGGCGGTCGCCGCGCAGGCCGCGGGTGGCCATGCCGATGAGGGAGAACACCCACTCCGCGGCCCCGGTCTCCGAGGGCCGGCGCATCTCGAATCCCGGGCGCATGGCCTTGCGGCTGCGGTAGAGCAGCGAGGCCAGGCGGTGGTTGAAGATGTCCAGGAAGTCGGCCAGCACCCGGTCGCCCTGGCGCAGGCGCTCCACGACCAGGTCGGTCCAGGGCGGGGGCAGCGGCCCCAGGGCCCCGGCCAGGCCCAGCACGTTGATCTCCATGCGGGCCGGCGCATCCGAGGACCGGGGCCGGGCGATGTCCTGCACGTCGCTGGCCGGGAAGCCGTGGCTCACCGTGGAGGAGATGGTTACCGCCTCGGCGGCGCGGCTCACCCCCTCGCCCAGCGGCATCTTCCAGGGCCGCTCGGCCTCCAGCAGGCGCAGGGCCTGGAAGAAGTCGAAGCGCCAGCCCTCGGCAAAGAGCCAGTCGGCTACAGAAGCGGACGATCGCCAGCCATGGGCGGCCATTGTTTCCACACCCCTTGGCGCTGCATACTGCGGACGGTCAGGCGGGTAAAGGAGTTCACCCCGGCATAGAGCGCCAGGAAGCGGTTGAGCACCGAGGCCAGGAGAAAGGCACTGGCGCCCACGTAGAGGTTCTCGTCGAACTCCAGCTCCACCTCGGTGCCGCGCACGAACCCGCGCCAGGCGTCGCGGCCGGAGCGGCGCGCGGTGCGCCGACAGCGCATGGCGCGCAGCCCGGCGATCTGCTGGGCCACGGCTGCGTCGTCCGGGCCGCTGTAGAGCGTGAGAATCTCCTTGAACGCGGCCAGGCTGCCGGCCGCGTTGGACAGGGAGAGGTGGTTCAGGGACAGATGGGAGATGAGCCGCCACAAGGCCGGGCCGGCCATGGGCGGGTCCAGTTGCAGGGTGGGTCGGCGCAGGAGGCGGATGGCCTGGAGCGGGGCCGCCTGCTCGATGGCCAGGGCCGCACCCATGGGAACCTCCTCGGCCGCGTGGCGGTTGGTGCAGAGCACCCGGGCGAAGACCGACTGCACCGGCGGCTGGCGTGGGGTGAAGCCCAGGTCCACGAAGGAGAGCATGAGGTCGGTGCCGGGCAGGTCGGGATGGGGGTGCGCCACCCGACGGGAGAGCCAGAAGCTCTTCTGGCCGCGCATCTCCTGCTGGTGGGTCACGGAGAAATAGGGGGCCCAGGCCCGGGACGCGGGCTCGCCCGGCTCCTGGGAGGCCACCTCCGCGATGGAGTGCACCTCGGTGAAGCGCTCCCGCCGGCCGTCGGCCACCAGGCGGTACTCGGTACGGGTGTGGTCCAGGCGGATGGGCTCGGAGATGCGGGGGAACAGGTTGGCCACCGGGGTGCAGCCCAGCCGGAAGTTGCCGGCGTCCACGGCCAGGCGCTCGGCGGGCAGCCGGTTGAGGAGCACCAGGATGTCCAGGCCCTTTTTCGCCCCGGTGCCCGCCAGGCCGTCCACGTCGCAGAACAGATACTTCTCGGGAAAGGCGAAGTACTCCTGGAGCAGGCGGTAGGCGGGGTGGGCCGTGGGCTCGTAGGGGATCACGTCCTCGTCGTCGGCGAAGCCCACCGGGGACAGGACCTCGGCGGGCAGGAAGCGGGGCTGCGTGGCGTCGCCGTCCGGAAGCAGGACCACGCCCTCGCAGGCGCCGAAGAGCAGCTCGTAGAGGCTGAGCGCGGTCATGCGTTCGCCGTCCAGGAACAGGCGCAGGCGGTCCAGGGCCAGCTCCTTGATGGGGCCGGCGAGAGCGGCCAGGCGGATGCGCAGCACCCCGGCCACCCGGGGCCGGGAGTCCAGGAAATCATACTGGTCCACGGACTGGAACGAGGCGTCGGTCACGTCCAGGGGCCAGAGGGTCACCGGGTAGCAGGTGCGGAAGCGGCAGGTGATCTTGGCCTGGCGCGCCTCGGCCAGGAGCGGGGTGTGCCGGGGGATGGGGTGCCCGGTGGTGAGCTCGCCCTGGCGCGGGTCCGGGGTGAATCGGGCCAGGGACAGGGACGGCGTGGGGCAGAGGAAATGCGGGTAGAGGATGCCGAGCAGGGAGGCCGAAACCAGGGGGAGTTCGGACTCGATGGAGTGCTGCACCCGGCCGGCCAGGAAGGCGAAGCCCTCCAGCAGGCGCTCGATGTGGGGGTCGGCGCACTCGTCCACCCCCAGCTCCAGGCGGGAGGCGATCTTGGGATAGCGCTCGGCGTAGGCCGCGCCGTCCTTGCGCAGGGAGGTCAGCTCCCGGCGGTAGTGGCGCAGCAGGTCGTCACGCATCGTCCTGCCCCGTGAAGGCTTCCTGGGTATAGTCGTAAACCAGGGGGAAGGAGAAGGGCTCACGGTCCTTCTCGGCGATGAGGGTGGCGGAAATGACCACCGAGAGCCGGCGGAAGTCCCCGGGAAACTCGGTGACCTCCACCCGGGGGCTGGCCAGGCGCGGCTCGAACGCGGCCAGGGCGCGCTCGATGGAGCGGGCCAGGCTGGTCCAGTCGCGGCGGTTGGCGGTGAAGAGGTTCCCGAAGTCGGGGATGCCGAAGTCCAGGACGGTCAACTCATCCCCCCCCGCGAACCGGTTGGGGATGGGTGCCCGGGTGTTGAGGAGCCAGACCAGGTCCCGGCGCACGCAGTCGCGGAACTGCCGCCGGGTCAGGGCCCGCTTCGGAACCGTCTCCGAGGCCCGCCTGGGGTCCTCGTCCACAAGCCGGTCCAGAAGCGGTGCCCTGACGTCGGTCGGCGTTTTGCGCATGGTCCTCGCTTACGCGATTTCGTTGTCCGTGAGGTCGTGGGAGGCGGGCTTGGCGCCGGCCTTCTTGCCGCTCTTCTCATCCTGCGGGTCGTACTCGTAGAGCACCTTGCCGTAGGACAGGGAGATGTTCTCCACCGGGATGTCGCCGGACCCGCCGGAGATGGCCACGTTGGAGATGATCACCTTCTCCATGGTCACCTTGAGGTAGGCCACCGGGCCGGAGGCGCCGCCATCGCGGTAGCAGGTCAGGATGGCCTTGTCCAGGTGGTCGCCGCGCCAGCAGTTCTTGAGCAGCTCGGGCGTGGCGATGTCCATGTACTTTGTGAAGTTGAAGTCCGAGTGGTTGGCCCGCTCCACCGTGCCGCCGCCCGCGGTGGAGCGCACCGCGGACTGGGGCTGGTTGAAGCTGTGGCTCCAGGACATGACTTCGATCTTGTGCTTGTTGGTCTTGTCCGTAGATTCACCTTTGATGCCGGTGATCTCCAGATACATATTGGTCGCCATGTGCGTCTCCTTGGATGCTGTTCATCGTCCCCCGCGCCCGGCCCTGCGGCCGGGAGCGGGAGGTGCTTGGTCATCTCGTCAAGCGACCGTCGGTCTAGCCGCCGGCCGGGGGCGGCAGCTCGGCCACCAGCCGGATGGAGGCGGTCAGCTCTTCCAACTGGAAGTGCGGCCGCAGGAACACGGTGGCCTTGTACACGCCCGGCTTGCCCGGCACGTCCACCACGTCCACCCGCGCCTCGCGCAGGGGGTACTTGGCCTTGAGGGACTGGCCGGCATCGTCGGACAAGAGCACGTAGTTGGCGATCCAGTTGTTCAGGTAGGAACTCACGTTGGCCGCGGTCATGAAGCTGCCGATCTT
>JAEXTU010000324.1 GCA_023453335.1 Pseudomonadota bacterium
CCCGCGCCCACCACCCGGGGGTGGGGGTCGGAGGAGCGGGCCGCATCCACCGCCGCGGCCAGGGCGGCGGGGTCGTCGGGCACCGGCGGCACGCGGCGGGGCTCGCAGCCCCAGGCCGCGGCCAGGGTGCACAGGACCATGGAGTTGCTCTCCACCACCTGGCCCGGGCCGGGCGTCGGGCGGCCCGTGGAGTCCAGCACCTCATCGCCGGTGGGGATCACCGCCAGGCGCACCCGCTCCCAGCAGCGCACCTCCCAGATGCCGGCCGAGAGCAGGGCGCCCACGTCGTAGGGCGTGATGCGGTGGTTCTGGGGCAACACCAGTTCGGTGGCCACCAGGTCCTCGCCGATGCGGCGCACGTGCTGCCAGGGGAAGGCCGGCTTCTCCAGGGTGATGGCGTCCGCGTCCTCGGCCAGCACGTGCTCGATCATGACCACCGCGTCCATTCCCTTGGGCAGGGGGTGCCCGGTGTTCACGGCCACGGCCTGCTCACCCTTGGCCAGGCGCACCGGCCGTCCCTCGCGGGCAACGAAGGTGGCGGCGCTCTGCACCGCGAACCCGTCCATGGCCGCGGAGTGGTAGGTGGGCGAGGAATAGCGGGCAAAGACCGGGGCCGCGGTCACCCGGCCGGCGGCCTCCTGGGTGGGCACCACCTCGGGTTGGACCAGGGTATTGCGGTCCAGGGCGGCCAGGGCCGCATCCAGGGCCTCCTCCACCGAAACCATTTCCAGATAGACGTTGCGTCGCATGGGATCCTCGCTGGGGGTCAAATGAGCCAGACATCCACGTCGGTTCCCGCGGCCAGGCCCTCGCGCCGGGCGTCCACCCGGACCAGCCCGTGCGCCTCCACCATGGTGCGGATGAGGCCGGACTTGCCGGTGCGGGGATGGGCCAGGGGCAGCTCGCCGGGGCGGTCTTCCAGGGCGACGCGCACGTAGTCCTCGCGGCCCGGCTTGGAGGCCAGGTTGCGGGAGAGCACCGCCCGGCGCAGGGGCCGCCGGGCATGGTCGAAGGCGTCGGCCTGGCCGGCTAGGTGCCTGAGCAGGGGCGCGCCGAAGACCAGCATGACCACCTGGGCCGAGGTGATCTGGCCGGGCAGGCCCAGCACCGGCTTGGAGCCGAGACTGGTCCCCATTCGCGCCAGAATGGTGGGCTTGCCCGGGCTGATGGCCACGCCGTGGGCCAATATTTCCGCGCCCAGGCCGGCGAGCACCTCCACGGTGAGGTCGCGGGTGCCTACCGAGGAGCCGCCGGAGATGAGCACCAGGTCGCACTCGGCCGCGGCCCGGCCGATGGCTGCGGACAGCTCCTCCCGGCGGTCGGGCACGATGCCGTAGGCGAGGGCCTCGGCCCCGGCCTCGGCCACCAGGCAGGCCAGGGTGTGGGAGTTCACGTCGCGGATCTGGCCCGGCCGCGGCGCGGCCGTGACCGGCACCAGCTCGTCGCCGGTGGACACGATGCCCGCCCTGGGTTGGCGGCGTACCCGGGCCCGGTCCACGCCGAAGGCGGCCAGCAGGCCCACCTCCTGGGCGCGCAGCCGGGTGCCGGCGGGCAGCAGGGTCGCGCCCCGGGTCCCGTCCTCGCCGTGGAGCATGACGTTCTCGCCCGGGGCCAGGCTCTTGCGCACCTCGATGGTCCCGGCCCCCAGGTCCGCGGTGTGCTCCACCATGACCACCGCGTCGGCGCCCGGGGGCAGGGCGCCGCCGGTGGTCCCGGCCAGGCAGGCCCCGGGCCGCAGGGGCGCGTCGGGCACCACGTCGATGGCCGCGCTGCCCGCCAGGTCCAGGTAGCCCGGGTTGGTCTCGCCGGCCCCGAAGGTGTCGGCCGCGCGCACTGCGTAGCCGTCCATGCTGGATCGGTCCCGGGCGGGCAAATCCTCGGGCGCGGCCAGGTCCTCGGCCAGGGTGCGGCCGTGCACATGCTCCAGGGGCGCGTCCTCGGCCGGGGTGGGCGGGAACTGCGCCAGCAGGGCGGTGAACTCAGCCGGGCTGAGCAGCTGGAAGAAGTCCTGTTTCATGGCGGTTGCAGTATGCGCCAGGCCGGGACGCAGGGCAAGGCATAGCGCAAACCCCGCGTCCGGACAGGTGCGCGGGGCTTGCGCAGGGTTGGGCACCCGGCTCAGATGATGAGGCCGTCGCAGGACTCCAGCATGGGCTGGCGGATGTAGTGGCCCATGGGCGCGATGTACACTTGCAGGCCCTCGTCGCGGGCAAAGCGCAGGGCGGGGATGAAGTCCGAGTCCCCGGCGATGAGCACCACCTTGTCCACCTGGCGGCGCAGGGCCAGCCGGGCTAGGTCCAGGGCGATCATCACGTCCACCTGCTTCTGCTGGAAGTCGTGCGACAGGTGCTCGGCGTCGATGGCCTTCTGGTTGGCGGCGATGTCCTGCACCACCGAGGAGTGCACCTTCCAGCCATAGTAGGCGATCTCGCCGGTGCGCAGGCAGAAGTTCTCCCGGGTGGCGATCTCGGCCAGGAAGCGCTCCTGGGCCACGGCCGAGGGGGTGTTGGAGTAGTCCTGGGCGTCGTAGGACACCGGGTCGGTCACGTAGCCCTTGAAGGGCGGGCAGTCGTAGAAGAACACCCGGTACAGGGTGTCGCCGGCCACGCAGCGGTGCTCCAGGATGCCCTTGCGGCAGATGTCCAGCACGTCGGTGGCGGTGGGGTAGCGGCTGTTCTGTTCGCGGAACTTGGCCTTGAGAAAGCTGCCGTCGATGAGGATGGCGGTTTTCATGCAAACTCTCTTCGGGTTGCGATTGTCGGAAAACTATTTTTCCAGAATCCGGGCCTTTCTTGCTCCAAAAAGTCAATCTAGCCGAGTTCGTCGGGAAAGAGAACCGGAAAAAAGGACGCCGGCAGGCTACTGCTGCTTGACGCCGCCGGGTTTCTCCTGCCCGGAGCCGTCCGTGGCCTTGGGCACGGTGTAGATC
>JAEXTU010000355.1 GCA_023453335.1 Pseudomonadota bacterium
CGGCCTGGCCGTTGCTATACCGTAGGGCCAGTTTCCCTGCAAGGGTGGGGCGGAGGCTAGACTTCCTTGTACTCCGCGTCCACCACATCGTCGTCGCCGCGGGGCGGCTGCTGGCTGCCGCCGGGGCCGCCGGCCTCGGGACCCTGCGGGCCGTGCCCGTCGCCGCCGCTCTTCTGGGCGTAGAGCTGCTCGGCCAGCTTGTGCGAGGCCTGGGCCAGCTCGTCGAACTTCTTCTCGATCTCCGCCGGGTCGTCGGAGGCCATGGCCTTCTTGAGGGCCTCCAGCTTGCCTTCGATCTCGCCACGCAGCACCGGGTCCAGCTTGTCGCCGAGGTCGCGGATGGACTTCTCGGTGGTGTAGACCATCTGGTCGGCCTTGTTGCGGGCCTCGATGAGGGCCTGCTTCTTCTTGTCGTCCTCGGCGTGGGACTCGGCGTCCTTCATCATCCGGTCGATCTGCACCTTGGACAGGCCCGAGGAGGCGGTGATGCGGATGGACTGCTCCTTGCCGGTGCCCAGGTCCTTGGCGTGCACGTTCACGATGCCGTTGGCGTCGATGTCGAAGGTGACCTCGACCTGGGGCACGCCGCGCGGCGCGGCCGGGATCCCGGACAGCTCGAAGCGGCCCAGCGTCATGTTGTCGCCGGCCATGGGCCGCTCGCCCTGCATGACGTGGATGGACACCGAGGGCTGGTTGTCCGCCGCGGTGGTGAACACCTGGGACTTGCGGGTGGGGATGGTGGTGTTGCGGTCGATGAGCCGGGTGAACACGCCGCCCAGGGTCTCGATGCCCAGCGACAGCGGGGTCACGTCGAGCAGCAGCACGTCCTTCACGTCACCGGCCAGGATGCCGCCCTGGATGGCGGCGCCCATGGCCACCACCTCGTCGGGGTTCACCGAGCGGTTGGGCTCCTTGCCGAAGAAGTCCTTCACCTTCTGCTGCACCAGGGGCATGCGGGTCATGCCGCCCACCAGGATGACCTCGTCGATGTCCGCGGCCTTGAGCTTGGCATCCTCCAGGGCCTTCTTGCAGGGGCCCATGGTGCGGTCCACCAGGTCCTCCACCAGCTTCTCCAGCTTGGCCCGGGTCAGCTTGACCATCATGTGCTTGGGGCCGGAGGCGTCGGCGGTGATGAAGGGCAGGTTGATCTCGGTCTCCATGGAGGTGGAGAGCTCCTTCTTGGCCTTCTCCCCAGCCTCCTTGAGGCGCTGCAGGGCCATGCGGTCCTGGGCCAGGTCGATGCCGTTCTCGCGCTTGAACTCGGCCACCAGGTACTCGATGACCCGGTGGTCGAAGTCCTCGCCGCCCAGGAAGGTGTCGCCGTTGGTGGCGCGCACTTCCACGACGTTGTCGCCCACTTCCAGGATGGAGATGTCGAAGGTGCCGCCGCCCAGGTCGAAGACCGCGATCTTCTGGTTGACCTTCTTGTCGAAGCCGTAGGCCAGGGAGGCCGCGGTGGGCGCGTTGATGATGCGCTTGACCTCCAGGCCGGCGATCTTGCCGGCGTCCTTGGTGGCCTGGCGCTGGGAGTCGTTGAAGTAGGCGGGCACGGTGATGACCGCCTCGGTGACCTTCTCGCCCAGGTAGGCCTCGGCGTCCTGCTTGAGCTTCTGCAGGATCATGCCGGAAACCTCGGGCGGGGCGTACTTCTTGCCGGCAATCTCCACGTAGGCGTCGCCGTTGTTGCCGGACACGATCTTGTAGGGGCAGTGCTCCTTCCAGCGGGCGAGCACGGGCTCGTCGAACTTGCGTCCCATGAGCCGCTTGATGGCGAACACGGTGCGCTCGTGGTTGGTGACCATCTGGCGCTTGGCCAGTTCGCCCACCAGGCGCTCCTTGTCGGTGAAGGCCACGATGGAGGGGGTCGTGCGGTTGGCTTCGGGGTTCCCGATGCACTTGGGGTCTTTCCCCTCCATGATGTACACGCACGAGTTGGTCGTGCCCAGGTCGATGCCGATGGTCTTGCCCATGGGTCCAGTTCCTCCTGAGTAGTACGCGGCTGCCTGGCCGCGTTCATGTCTTTGCCCGTGAAATTAATGCGCTTGGGCAGGGTGTAAAGAGGGGGATGCGGTTTTTTTGCCTACCCCGCCGGCTAGCTCCCCGCGCTCACCATGACCATGGCCGGCCGCAGCAGCCGCTCGCGCAGCTTGTAGCCTTTCTTGAGGAGCTTGCAGACCTTGCCCGGGGCGTGCTCGGGGTGGGCCTCCTGGCCCACGGCCTCGTGCAGTTCGGGGGTGAAGTCCTCGCCCTCGCAACCCACGGCGGTCAGGCCGTGCGCCGCCAGGGCGTCCAGGAAGAGCTTGCGGGTCATGTCCACGCCCAAGAGCAGGTTCTTGCAGGCCGGGTCGCTGCCCCCGTGCGCGATGGCCAGGTCCAGGTTGTCCAGGATGGGCACGAGGTCGGCCAGCACGCCCTCGGCCGCGTACTTGCGGAACTCGTCCATCTCCCGCTGCATGCGCTTGCGGGTGTTGTCCAGCTCGGCCAGGTGGCGCAGGCGCTGGTCGTCGAATTCGGCCTTTTCCGGGCAGGCGGGGCAGACCCTGTCCGCGCACAGGGCGCGCAGTTCCTCGTCGCTCAAGGTCAGCTCCGGGGTCGGGGTCGGCGCCGGGGCCTCCGGGGTTTCGGCAGCGGGCTCGGCCGGGCTGTCCGGCTGGGTCGCAAGGCTGTCGTCAGACATGGTCGGGCCTGTCCTCCTGGACATCCGCCCCGCGGGGCGGGGCAGGGTATGCATGGTCTTGGTCAGAAACGCTTTTTGAGCAGTTCAGTAAGCAAGCGGGCGGGGAAGTCACCCAGGGGCACCACCTTGGCGTAGTCCATGCGCAGGGGGCCCATGACCCCCACCACCCCGCGCGCGCCCTCCTCGCGGCCGAAGGGCGTGGACACCAGGGAGTAGTCCTTGAGCTCGTCCAGCTCCTCGCGGCCCAGGCAGACCTTGATGCGGCCGCCCTCAATGGTGCTGTCCAGGATGTGCAGGAGCCGGGTGCGCTCCTCCAGCATGGCCAGCAGTTCGCGCATGGTGGCGGTGTCCGTGAACCCGGGCTGGGACAGGAGGTTGAGCGTGCCGTCCACGAACAGGTCCCGCTCCCGGGAGGTCTCGAAGGCGTCGCGGGCCAGGCGCAGGGCGTGCCGGGTCAGTGCGTCCAGGCGTTCCTTGGCCCCGGACAGCTCGCGCAGCACCCGCAGCCGCACCTCGGTGAGGGTCAGCCCGGTGAAGTGGTGGTTCAGGTAGTTGGAAAAGGTGACCAGGTCGTCCTGGGTCAGGTTCTCGTCCACGGTGATGAGCCGGTTCTGCATCATCCCGCCTTCCAGGACCAGGATGGCCATGGCCAGGCCGGGCCGCACCGCCACGAAGTCGATGTTCTTCCAGCGCACGTCGTCGGTGGGCGGGGCCAGGACCATGCTCACCTGGTTGGAGAGCGAGGAGAGCAGCTTGGAGCACTGGCGCAGGATGTCGGTGAGCTCCAGGCCGGCGCTGCCCAGGTACTGGCTGATGAGGTGCTGCTCCTGCTCCGAGAGCACGGTGGGGCGCAGCACGTGGTCCAGGTAGAAGCGGAAGGCCTTGGCCGTGGGCGCGCGGCCGGCCGAGGTGTGCGGCTGCTCCAGGAAGCCCATGTCCGTGAGGTCGGCCATGGTGTTGCGGATGCTGGCCGGGGACAGGGTGAGGGTGGAGCGCTTGGACACGGTGCGGGAGCCCACGGGCGAGGCGTGGGCGATGTAGTCCTCCACGATGGTCCGCAGGACTTCGAGTTCGCGGGGTGCGAGTTTCATGCGCCGGTTCACCTTTGGCACTCTGTTCTCTGGAGTGCCAAGGCGATAACCATGCCACTACACGCTGTCAAGGCGACTCAGTCCGCATCGTCCGGGGAGGCGGCCGGAGTGGCCTCGCGGTACACGTAGTCGGCCAGGGCCTGGGCCCAGGGCCGGGGGGTGATGCCGGTGGCCTTGGTGAAGGCCGCGGTGTCCAGCACCGAATAGGCCGGCCGCCTGGCCTTCTGGGGGTATTCGGCCGAGGGGATGGGCACCACCCGGCAGGGTAGGTCGGCCAGGCGGATGGCCTCGGCCGCCAGCTCGGCCCAACTGGCCCGGCCGGCGTTGACCACGTGGAATATGCCCGCGGCGTCCTTGGCCGCCAGGGCCACGGCCCAGGCCGCCAGGTCGCAGGTGTAGGTGGGCGAGCCTACCTGGTCGTGCACCACCTTGAGCTCGTCCCGCTCCCGGGCCAGGTCCAGGATGGTGCGCACGAAGTTCTTCTTGCCCGGGCCGAAGAGCCAGGCGGTGCGCACGATGAGCAGCCCCGGCAGGTTCAGGGAGGTCAGGGCGCGCTCCCCGGCCAGCTTGGTCTCGCCGTACACCGAGGTGGGGTGGGTGGGGTCCTCGGGGGTGTAGGGGCTGTCCTTCCTGCCGTCGAACACGAAGTCCGTGGAAAAGTGCACCAGCTTGAAGGGCCGCTCCAGGGCCAAACGGCCGAGCAGGGCGGGCAGGGCCTCGTTGATGCGCCGGGCCTCGGCCGGCTGGTCCTCGGCCCTGTCCACCTGGGTGTAGGCCCAGGTGTTGAACACCGCGTCGGGCTCCACCTGGTCCAGCAGGTCCGAGAGCGCGCCGGTCTCGAAGATGTCCTTGCCCGGCCGGCCGGTGGCCACCACCTCGCGGCCGGCCTTCTCCAGCACCGCGGCCAGGCAGGTGCCGAGCAGGCCGGTCTTGCCGCCCAGAACCAGGACCTTGGGGGCCTTGCTCATGCGCGCTCCCCGTACCAGCGGTCCATGAAGGACCGGTATTCCCCGCTCTGGACCGAGCGGACCCAGGCGTCGTGCTCCAGGTACCAGGCCACGGTCTCCCGGATGCCGCGGCCGAAGTCGTAGGCCGGAGCGTAGCCCAGTTCGCGGCCGGCCAGGGTGAAGTCCATGGCGTAGCGCCGGTCGTGGCCTGGCCGGTCCTTTACAAAGGATATGAGCGACTCGGGCTTGCCCAGTTCGGCCAGGATGGTCCGGACCACGGCCAGGTTCTCCATCTCCGCGGCCCCGCCGAAGTTGTACACCGCGCCGGGCCGGCCCTTTTCCAGGGCCAGGAGCACGCCGCGGCAGTGATCCTCCACGTGGATCCAGTCGCGGACGTTGCGGCCGTCGCCGTACACCGGCAAAGGCTGGTCCGCGCGGGCGCGGGCGATCATGAGCGGGATGAGCTTTTCCGGGAACTGGTAGGGGCCGTAGTTGTTGGAGCAGCGGGTGATGACCGCATCGAGCCCATAGGTGTGGTGGAAGGCCCGCACCAGGAGGTCGGAGCCGGCCTTGGACGCGGAATAGGGGCTGTTGGGCGAAAGTGGGGTATCCTCGGTGAACTTCCCGTCCGCGCCCAGGCTGCCGTAGACCTCGTCCGTGGAGATGTGGACGAAGCGGGTGACCTGGTGCTCCCGGGCCAGGGTGAGCAGGGTCTGGGTGCCCAGGACGTTGGTGGTCACGAAGGGGGCCGGGTCGTCGATGGAGCGGTCCACGTGGGTTTCGGCCGCGAAGTTCACCACCGCGTCGGGCTTGAAGGCGGCCAGGGCCGCGGCCACGGCCCGGGGGTCGGCGATGTCGCCGCGCATGAAGCGGTAGCGGGGGGAGGCGTCCTCCTCCAGGGGGAGCAGGTTGGCCCGGTTGCCGGCGTAGGTCAGGGCGTCGAAGTTGAGGACCACGGCGTCCGGCCGCTCCCGGAGCACGTGGTACACGAAGTTGGTACCGATGAAGCCGCAACCGCCGGTCACGAAAAGCCGCATGGCGCCGCCTGGGAAGAGGTTGGGGACAGGTCCGGGACACGATCGGGATCGGCCGTTTGTACCGCAAATCCCGGCCGCGTCAAAGCCGGAGCACCCTCGGAAATTTTTTTGCCCTTTCCTCTTGATTCTCACCGGAGCTTTGCTTATGTTCCGCTTCCCCGTGGGCGATTAACTCAGCGGTTAGAGTGCCATCTTCACACGGTGGAAGTCCCGTGTTCAAATCACGGATCGCCCACCACCACGGAATCAAGGAAAGCCGGCTCGCAAGAGCCGGCCTTCTGTTTTCCCGAGGCTAGGTGAGAAGGGTTGCTACCTCGGCCGGGGACAGGTTGTAGCCGGCCAGGGAGAAGCCGCCCGGGACAGCCTCCAGCGCGGTGCACTGGCCCCCGGCCGGGGCGAACCGGAAGACGTCGGCCAGGGGCAGGCCCAGCACCCGGACCAGCAGGACCCGAATGACCCCGGCGTGGGTCGTGGCCAGGGCCGGCAGGGGGCCGGCGGCCAGGGCGGCCAGGGCCGCGCCCGCGCGCCCGGCCAGGTCCGCGAAACTC
>JAEXTU010000109.1 GCA_023453335.1 Pseudomonadota bacterium
CAGGGTCAGCGCGGCCAGCAGGCCGATGATGATCAGTACGATGGCCATCTCGATAAGCGTGAAGCCGTTGCGGCACCGGCTTGAAGGGCTTTGAACAGTCATGGCCAACAGCCTCTCTTTTCTGATCATGGAAGGCTCACTGGGTTAGTTGGTACCGGAGTTCGTTGCCTGTGGCGTAGACCATCTGGTCGTCGTCCTGGGTCTCGGGATTGGCGTAGTCCGGGGCGTCGAACGTGAAGTTGGGGACAGGGGTGGTGCTCAGCGTGGCGGCGTGGCTGTTGCCGATGAACAGATTGCGATAGGAACTGTGATCCAACGTGTTGTCCCGGCCCTTGCTCACGATGATGAAGGCCACCTGGGTGGCTGTGCCCCCATCCTTGTTGAGCAGGCTGGAGCCCGTGTCCGGGGCCACGCCGGTCTGGTTGCGAGACTTGAGATCGACAGCGTACCTGCCGGCAAGGGACAAAGTGGAAGATACACCTTCAATGTAGTATATTTGGTGTCCCCAGGCGTCTCGCTTGTCGCATATGCACGCATCGACGTCGTTGGCGCCGGTGACATCGAACGTACCGCCCTCCGGCGGGCAGTAGAGGTTCGTGGTGTAGGTCGGATAGGTCGAGGTGGAGTACATGCGCCGGATGAGGCACTGTTTGACTTGCTCCAGGGTGCTCTGGGTCGCCGCCACCCGCCTGCTCTCCAGCACGGAGGTGGTGACTAGGCCGCCGGCGGCAAGGAGGATGCCGGCAATGACCAGCACGATGGAAAGCTCGATCAGGCTGAAGCCGCGGGACGCGGTATGTACTTGGCATGAAATTGCGCGGGGTTGGGTGAAAATCATAACCATAATCTGAAACTAGCAGTTCTTGCCGCTTGTGGCAAGGCCACTTCTTTAATCCAAGACGCCGTCTCTGGGGATTATGTCGCTCGATGTCTTGCTACCCCGACAAAAATTGCATAAGCATGAGAGCATGATTGTGCTCGGGGACCTACGATGACGGACGCCGCTGCCTCTGGAGGCAAAGGGCGATGGCGGCCGGAGCGGTACCCGGCAAGCCGGCGGGACGTCGGGCTCGGTCCCGGTCTGGTGACCCCCCTGATGAAAAGCAGTCCGGGCTTCAGCATCTCGGAAATGATCCTGGCGGTGTTCCTGGTGTTCGCCTTGATCTTCGGGGTGGTGCTGATGTTGACCTGGGAGAGCGGGGACCTGGACAGTCCCGGCGGGAATCCCTACCGCGCACAGTATGCCGGGTACATCCACGACCGGCTGCTGGGCTGGCAGTCGGCGGTCGTGAGCTTCCAGGGCATGACCGGCAGCCTGCCCGGCGACAGCAACAAGCCCCTGACCACCAATGCCAACGGGGACCTGATAGGTAACGGCAACGGGCGGGTGGAAAAAGAGATCGGCGAGAACCTGAAGTTCTTCTCCGATCTGTACGCCATGGGACTAAGCTCCGAACCACAGGTCAGGGTGCGCGGCCAGGTCATGGATTTCTACTGGTGCGACTTTTCCCAGAACGGTAGCACTGCCCGGCCGGACAACTACTTCAAACTGCCCAATATCAACGCGGACGAGGCCAAGTCCATGGACTACCGGTACGACGACGGGAACCGGTCCTCCGGGGACCTGTTGTACTTCCCCAACCCCGACGGTAGCGTGGATTTATTCAGTCGTTTCAAGCCGTTTTAGTCCCTCAACACGGAAGTTTCCCATATGTCTTTACGGAATTTTTGTCGATTACGGCTCGTTGTTTGCGCCTGTCTGATGCTCGGGCTGTTCGCTTCTCCGGCAGCCGGCGGCGAGAAGATGCTAACTCTGGTTTATACTGCCAACTCGTTCGGGAAGTATAATCCCTGTCAGACGTGTACCCACGGTATGCTCGGTGGACTGGGGCGTCGGGCCTCGTATTTCATGCAGATGCGCAAGGCCGACGACCGGGCGGTGTTCATCTCCGGGCCGTTTGAGTTCCGGCCCCTGCCCGGGGTCAAGCAGAGGGACGCGGTTGCAGACAAGGGCATAGCTCCAGCCCTGGCAGAGGCGTATTCCCTGCTCCACTATGACCTCATGGTCACAACCGCGTCCGAGAGTCAGTGGCTGGGCGGCAGCGGGGCGAAGGCGCCCGCCGGGCTCCTTCAACTCGGCGACAAGCCGAGTGTGGTCATGCTGAGCCGCGCCGGCTTGCGCATAGGGGTGGTGCTGTTCCCGGAAAGCGACGCGCCCGAGTCGCAGTACGCAGGGGTGGCGGAGGCGGTCCGGACGGTTCGGCCCCAGGCGGACATGGTGCTGGGGGTCAGTTCGTGGGGGGAGCGGGCTGAAAATAAATTTCTGGATTCGGGCGGGGCCGGGCTCGACATGCTCCTCGGCAGCGGATCGGGAATGGGTTACGGCTGCCACTCCATGAACCAGGGAAAGACGCTCTGGCTGCGCCCGGTTTTTGATGCCTGGGGCACGTTGCAGGTGGATGTGCTGGCGAAGCCCTCTCCAGGGGAGGGGTGGACTGACGGGCGTGAATATACGTCATCGATTCGCTGGATGGATGAAACCCTGCCGCTGGATCCCAAGGTGTCCGCGATATTCAGTTGGTTCTGACCCGTGGCCGTGCGTTTGCCTAATAGACTGCGCCGCATCCTGGCCGCTCGGCCGTCATCCGGCCATCCCGTTGCCGCTTGGCCGGCCGCCCTGGGGTGGGGAGGGGGGCTGCTGGCCCTGGCCGCCACGGCAATCTTCCTCTGCCAGTCGGTTCTGGAATACGACATCTGGTGGCAGATGGAGGTGGGGAAACAGCTTCTGCGGGACCGTACCCTGTACGCGGACCATTCCCTGTATTCCTGGACGCCGATCCGCCAGGGGTTCATCTATTGCGCTTGGTTGGCCCAGATCGTGCTCTATCTGGCCCAGGAGGCGTTGTGCACGGGCGGGCTCATGCTGGTCCGGGCGGTGATGTACTGCGGGTGTGCGCTGCTGTTCGTCCTCACCGCCCGGCGGAGCGGCCTGCTCCGCCATCCGTTCACCTGGGTGGTGGCCCTGTTGACCCTTTACCTGTCCTTTGCCGCCAGCCTCATCAAGCCCCAGATGTTCTCGTACCTGTACATGTTCGCCGTGGTCTACGCCTGGCGGCTGGTGAAGGACAGCGGGGAGCGCGGCGTCCGGTACGTCTATTCCCTGCCAGTGCTGGCCTGCCTGTGGGCCAATACCCACGGCATGTTCATGTTCATGGCGCCGATTCCAGCCCTGTTCTGGGTCGGCGAGTTGCTGAACAGTCGGTTCTCCCCGGGCGAGGCGGCCCCCGCTCGGGTCCGCCGCCACCTCTTCTGGTCCATGGCCCTTTGCCTTCCTGCCGTGCTTGCCACGCCCTACGGCTGGCCCTACATCCAGCAGATTCTCCTGAACGTTCTCCATCCCCCGGGGGACATGCGCACCATCGGCGAGTTCGGGGTGACCTCGGGTTTTGACCGGGAGCCGATTTACAGCATTGAGAATTTCGTCTTCGCCATGGGGCTGCTGGCGGTGTTCATGTGGGCCTGGCTCCGGTCGGGCCGGCGGCCGGACTGGACGCTGATCCTGTTCAACCTGGTCTACGGGTCGATATACTTGGTGTTTTTCCGGGCCACCCTGTTCTGGGGGCCGCTGTTCGCCATGAGCGCCCTGGCCATGCTGGCGGAGCGCGACACCATACTCTGGCGCATGCCGCCCCGCCGGGTGCCCTGGGTGGCCACCGCCCTTGCCTTCATCTCTTTGGCCCTGGCGGTCCGGGGATCCCTGGGCTACGTGGCCACCAACTACATCGAGCTCGGGGTCCGGGTGAGCGACGTGCTGCCGGTGGACGAGGCGGCCTACGTGGGCCAGCATTACCGTGGCCGGGTGCTGGGGAATTTCTACCGTCACGGGGGCTATCTCATCTGGGCCCTGGCGCCCCATACCAAGGTGATGATCGACGGCCGCAAGTTCCCCTACGAGGACTGGTATGACGACTATTACCAGTTCCGCAACGGCATCGGCATGGAGGGGTTCATGGCCCGCTACCAGGCCGAGGTCTGGGTGGTGGGGCACGTGCATACTCTGGCCAATTCCTGGTTTTACCGGTCCAAGGAGTGGAAGCCGGTCTTCTTCGGCCGGGCGGCCACGGTGTTCGTGAAGAGCAGCGAATCCTCCCCGGGGGGGGAGGTCGAGGTGGCGCCGGCAGTGGACGACATGCGCAACCTGAACGCCGCGCAGCACGCTGTCCTGGCAGCGGCGCGGCTGGGCAGGTTGGACATCGCCCAGCGCATCGCCCGGGGGATCGAGCCCCATGTCTGGTTCTTCAGCCCCGGCCAGAACTGGGCGTTGGGCAGCCTCCAGTTCTTCGTCAAGGGCCTCGATTTGTATCGCGATGGCCGCCTGCTGGAGGCCTTGGCCTATTTCTACGCCATATCCAAGGAAACGCGTCCGACAGAGATCATGGCGGACGCCTTGTTCCGGTTGTCGGTCGCTGGCTGGGGCATGGGACGCGAGGTCGACGCCCTGGCCTTCGCCCGCCTCGCTCGGGACCTGATGGCCTGGAGGTTGTCCTACAGGTACAACAGCGCGGTGCTCGAATGGTATGCTCAGGGCAAGGGGCTCCTGGTGGACTCCAGGTTCCCTTTTGACGGGGAGGCAGCCAGTCGGATAAACCTTGCCTGGAAGGACGACCTGACTTTGGCCGAAAAAAATTCTTATCTGTTCCCCGTGTCCGAACTGTGGGCTGTGGACCAAGCCAAAGCCATTCTGGACAATACGTTTACGCAGCGGCCCCGCCTGCTCCAGCCACCGGGCGCGCCCCTGCTTTCCGGCGGTAGGCTGTCGGGTGGGGAAGAATAGTTATGCGCTTACGGTTGACGCAACATGGAATTTGGGGCATCAAGGTTTCATGGTCCACGCAAGACATTCCGTCCCTGGCGGCGGGAGCCCAAGTGGTCTAGATTTATAGTAGGCGCCAGACGAGGCACGCTGTCAGGAGGTGGCAGAAAAGCAATCAGCGGAAAGCAGACTGCCTCCTTGTTCCTCGGGAAGGGATGGCGTCAGCTATCCCGTCTGGAACCGCAAAGGGCCAGAAAGCACGGTAACGTCGTCGGAATCATTTTTCGGCCAAACCAAAGTATTTTAAGGAGGATATACCCATGCGGCTGAAGTCGAGCAACTCGGGCTTTACCCTGGTGGAAATGGCCATCGTGCTGGTCATCATCGGCATCATCCTGGCCGGCGTGATGAAGGGCCGCGACATCGTGCGCGGCGCTCAGGTCAAGGAGTTCTCCCAGCAGTTCGCCCAGAAGTGGGGGACCATCGCCCAGACCTACTACGACAAGACCGGCCAGAACCTCAATGATGCCCCCAAGAACGGGGGCTCCGTCACCACCGCCGACGGTCTGATGGATTCGAGGCTGATGACCTCCGCGGGCAATATCGTGAATGCCTGCGAGAACGTCGGCATCACCCCCTGTACGCTCATCAAGAGCCGGCTCCTCGACTGGACCACCGGCAACTGCGGCGCCGCCGGAACCAACATCTTCAAGACCAAGATCGACGGCGAGTTCACCGGCCCCTCCAACGTCATCGCCGATCTGGTGGGCCTGAACATCACCTCCGTTGGCAAGACCTACCTCCGGAACGTCGTGCTCCTGGCCTACATCCCCATCGACGTGGCCCGCGGTCTGGACACCGCCATCGACGGCATCGAGGACGGCACCACCGGTTCTTTCCTCTGTTTCAACACCGGTGTCACCACGCAGGCCGACACCCTGCCCTACGCCAACCAGGCCGCTGTCACCGCCATCGCCTGGAACGCCGCCTCGACGGGGGCTCGGGCCATGGCCGGCATCGTCTTGGACTTCTAAGCTTACGGCCCTGTTCTGCTAGCGCCCCCCGGCCCCGGCCGGGGGGCTTTTTCTTGAGCGGCGGCCGGGGCGTCGACTCCGCGTCTGCGCGATTGTCCAATCCTTGTCTCTGTATTACGGTGCGGGCCAGAGAATACGTTCCGGGAGGATCTCATGCCATCGCAACCCCCTGTGGTCATCCTCTGCGGCGGCCTCGGCACCCGCATGCGGGAGGAGACCGAGTTCCGGCCCAAGCCCATGGTCCCGGTGGGCGGCCGGCCCATCCTCTGGCACATCATGAAGCTCTATGCCAGCCAGGGGTTTCGCGAGTTCATCCTGGCCCTGGGCTACAAGGGCGAGATGATTCGCAACTATTTCATCCACTACGAACTGATGCACAACGACGTGACCCTGGAGTTGGGCAGGCCCGAATCCATAGCCATCCACCAGAGCCACGATGAGGCGGGGTGGAAGGTGACCCTGGCCGATACCGGGGAGAAGACCCTCAAGGGCGCCCGGGTCAAGAAGGTCGAGAAATACGTGACCGGCGACACCTTCCTGCTCACCTACGGCGACGGGGTGGCCGACATCGACCTGCAGGCCCTGCTCACCTTCCACCGGTCGCACGGCCGGCTGGCCACGGTGACCGGGGTCAATCCCTCGGCCCGGTTCGGCGAGTTGCGTCTTGACGGCGACAATGTGCGCGAGTTCTTCGAGAAGCCCGCGGACAGCGGGAAATACGTCAACGGCGGCTTCTTCGTGTTCGACCGCAAGCTCTTCGATTACCTGTGTCTGGAGGACGACTGCGACCTGGAGTACGGGCCGCTGGAGGAGATCGCCCGGGCCGGGGAGCTCATGATTTTCCGTCACCGCGGGTTCTGGGCCTGTATGGACACCCTGCGGGACATGGACTACCTGAACGGCCTCTGGGACCGCGGGCAGGCGGCATGGAAGCGATGGTAGACCCCGGGTTCTGGCGCGACCGCAGCGTGCTCGTCACCGGGCACACCGGGTTCAAAGGCTCCTGGCTCGCCCAGTGGTTGGACCTCATGGGCGCCCGCGTGTCCGGCCTGTCACTGCCCGGCCCGCACTGGGCCGCGGTCCCGGCCCTGGTCCCCCCGTCCCCGGCCCTTCGGGACCTGCGCGCGGATATCCGCGACCTTGCCGCCACCCTGGCCGGGGTCCAAGAGGCCCGGCCCGAGGTGGTGCTGCACCTGGCGGCCCAGGCCCTGGTCCGGCCCTCCTACGCCGACCCCCTGGGCGCCTATGCGGCCAACGTCATGGGCACGGCCCACGTGCTGGAAGCGGTGCGCCGCACCCCGGGCGTGCGCGCCGTCCTGGTGGTCACCAGCGACAAGTGCTACGCCAACCGGGAATGGGTCTGGCCCTACCGGGAGGACGACCCCCTGGGCGGGCACGACCCGTATTCCAGCAGCAAGGCCTGCGCCGAACTGGCTGCCGCGGCCTGGCGGGATTCCTTCTTCCCGCCCGGGCGGCATGCGGAGCACGGCGTGGCGGTGGCCACCGCCCGGGCCGGCAACGTGGTGGGCGGCGGCGACTGGGGCGGGGACCGGCTGGTGCCGGACCTGGTCCGCGCGGCCCTGGCCGGGCAGGTCACGCCCATCCGGTCGCCGGGCGCGGTGCGGCCCTGGCAGCACGTGCTGGACCCCCTGGCCGGCTACCTGCAACTGGCCGAGCGCCTGGTCCAGGACGGCCCGGCCGCTGCCCGCGCCTGGAACTTCGGCCCGCTGGACACCGGCGCGCGCACCGTGGGCTGGATCGCCGACCGGTTCTGCTCCCTGTGGGGCGAGGGAGCGGCCTGGAGCGCCGACCCCGGTGAGCACCCCCACGAGGCGCATTTCCTCAAGCTGGACTCCTCCCGGGCCCGCTGGGACCTGGGCTGGTCCCCGCGGCTGGACGTGGGGCAGGCCCTGGAGTGGAGCGTGGACTGGTACCGCGCGTGCTGCGCCGCGCCCGACTCGGCCGGCCCCATGACCCGGGAGCAGATCGGGCGGTACATGGAGACGCCGGCGGCATGAGCGCGCTGGCCTGCCGATTCTGCGGGGAGCCCCTCGCCGAGGTCTTCGCGGACCTGGGGAGCACGCCCCTGGCCAATGCCTTCCTCCGCGCCGCGGACCTGGACCGGCCGGAGCCCGCCTTTCCCCTGTGCGCCTACGTGTGCGGCAAATGCCTCCTGGTGCAGATCGAGGCCTTCGACACCCCGGAGCACATCTTCGGCGAGTACGTGTACTTC
>JAEXTU010000001.1 GCA_023453335.1 Pseudomonadota bacterium
ACCCCGGGGACCGCTTCCCGGCGAACGGGGGCATGCATGCGCCAGGTGCTGGTGGGCTCGATGACGGCGGAGCTGGCCGAGGCCGTGGGCCGAGGCTTCGGCCCCGGGGTGCGCACCGACCTGGCCGCCGGCGCGGCCGGATTCTGGCGGCTGGCCGAGACCGCCCGGCCGGATGCGGTGTTCGTGGACACCGCCTTCCTCGCTCCCCACTCCACCCCGGACCGGGAGGCCTATTTCCGGGGCCTGGCCCGGCTGCGCGCCGCCTGTGCCGGGCCGGTGGTGGCTTTGGCCCCCCGGGACCGCGCCCGCCATGCCGTGGATGCGGTGCGCGCCGGCGCGGACGACTACCTGCTGGCCCCGCCCGACCCTTTGGAGGCCGCCTGCGTGGTGGACCGGGTGCGCGCCACCCTGGGCCAGGACCCGGCCCTGTGGCAGGGGCATCCGGCCGGGGCCTCCCCCCTGCGGCCGGCCGCGGCCCGCAACCCGGCCATGCGCCGAGCCTGCGAGTTGGCCGCCGCGGTGGCCCCCACCATCTCCACCGTGCTCCTTCTGGGCGAGACCGGAGTGGGCAAGGACCTCATGGCCCGCTACATCCACGCCCTGTCCCAGCGCAGGGACGGCCCCTTCGTGCCGGTGCTGTGCAGCGGCTTGCCCGACACCCTGCTGGAAAGCGAACTCTTCGGCCACGAGAAGGGGGCCTTCACCGGCGCGGACCGCAAGCGGCCGGGCCGCCTGGCCGAGGCCGCCGGCGGCGCCGTGTTCCTGGACGAGGTGGGCACCTTCAGCGCCTCGGCCCAGGTGAAGCTCCTGCGCGTGCTCCAGGACAAGGTGTTCCGGCCGGTGGGCGGGGACCGCGACTCGGTCCTGGATGCCCGGGTCATCGCCGCCACCAACCTGGATCTGCGCACCCTGGTGGAGGCCGGCAGCTTCCGGCCCGACCTCTACTACCGGCTGAACATCTTCCCCATCGTGCTGCCCCCGCTGCGGGAGCGCCCCGAGGACATCCCGCTCCTGGCCGTGGAGGCCCTGCACTGGCTGAACGTGCTGCACCGCAAGGCCGTGGCCGGCCTGGCCCCCGAGGTGCTGCGGGCCTTTGCGGCCTATGCCTGGCCGGGCAACGTGCGGGAGCTGCGCAACCTCATGGAACGGGCCTGCATCCTGGAGCAGGGGGACATGCTCTCCCCGGGCTCCTTCCCAGCCGAGCTCTTCGCCTGCCCCCCGGCCCCGGGGCCGGCCACCGACCCGGGCCAGACCCTGGCCCAGTGCCGGGACCAGGCCAGGCTGACGGCCGAGGCCGCCTATTTGCGCCGCCAGTTGGCCGCCCACACCGGCCGCATCGCGGACACCGCCCGGGCCGCGGGCCTCTCCCCGCGCCAGTTGCACAAGCTCATGCGCCGGCACGGCCTGCGCAAGGAGGATTTCCGCCCCGGCCGGGGCCATTAGGGATTGCGTCCCAACGGCTTGCCGAAAATCGCCGCTTGGGCAATACTGGTCCACAAAGCCTGTGCTTCCAGGAGACGAGCCATGCCCGCACTGCGCAAGGAAGACGGGGCCGAGGCCCTGGTCCAGCTCATGGTCAAGGCCGACGGCCACACCACCCTGGGCGAACTGTCCGCGTTCCGGGAGGCCTGGTTCTACCAGCGCCGCATCCGGGGCCAGTTCGACACCAAGGCGGTCTTCGGCCTGTTCCGCACCTATTCCTCGCCCCAGGGCCTCTTGCGCATCGAGGAACTGGCCGCGGACTCCATGGCCGGCACCCCCAAGGAGTACCGCCTGTCCCTGGCCGCCCTGCTCCTGCACGTGGCCAAATGCGACGGGTCGGTGTCCGGCAAGGAGCTGGGCGTGCTGCGCCGGGTGGGCAACCGCCTGGGCCTCACCCCGGGCGAGGTGGTGACCGAGTACCAGCGTACCTACGG
This sequence comes from Pseudomonadota bacterium, assembly GCA_023453335.1. Classification (GTDB taxonomy): domain Bacteria; phylum Desulfobacterota; class Desulfovibrionia; order Desulfovibrionales; family Desulfovibrionaceae; genus UBA6814. The sequence continues at coordinate 1,917 of JAEXTU010000001.1, forward strand.
CGACGGCCCCCCGGCCGCCCTCCCCCCCGCGCCGGAGCCCCCGCCCGCCGGCCCCCTGCGCCGGCTGGGCAAGCCCGACGCCCTGGAGATCCTCTGCCGCCTGGTGGCCAAGGCCGACGGCATGCCCGATCCCCGCAGCGTGGAGGCCTACACCGAGTCCGCCTTCTACCGGCGCTTCGTATCCGGCCAGGTGGACGGGCTGGGCCTGGGTGAGTTGTTCCGCAAGTACGACACCCCGCACGGCCACTTCACCCTGGAGGCCCTGGCCGTGGAGGCGCTCAAGGGCTGCTTCGACACGGTCAAGCGCAGCGCCGCGGCCATGCTGGTGCACGCGGCCAAGACCAGCGGCGGCATCTCCGGCAACGAGGTGGAGGTGCTCTCCCGCATCTTCACCGGCCTGGGGGTGACCAAGGAGGAGGCCCTGGCCGCCTACGCCGAACAGTTCCCCCCCGTCCCGGCAGCCAAGGAGGCCAAGCCCAAGAAGCCCGCCCCCCCGGCCAAGGAACCGGCCAAGCCCGCGGCCAAGGGCAAGAAGAAGTAGGTGGGGCGCTGCCCCGCACCCCGGCAAGGGGGCTCCTCGCCCCCTTGCAGCCCCCCGTAAGGG
>JAEXTU010000021.1 GCA_023453335.1 Pseudomonadota bacterium
GGCCTTGGCCGCGGGGGCGTCGAAGGGGAGGGCGGGGAGGAGGGCGGTGAGGGCGGCGAGGGCTTGGGCGGCGCGTTTGGGGGCGCGGCTCTTGGCCGCGCCGGTCTCCAGTTCGGCCAGGGTCACCGCGCTCATGGCCACGGTCTGGCCGGTGAGGGCGTTGAGCCTTTCCCGCAGGTCGGGGCGCTTGTTGCGCAGGAGGTGGATGAGGATGTCCGTGTCCAGCATGTAAGGGCCGGGCATCAGAATCCCTCCCGCTCCTGCTGCTCGCCCTGGCCGGGCCGGCCCTCGGCCAGAAAGTCGCCGGGGAAGGCGTCCAGCACCTCGAACAGCCGGTCGCCCAGGCCCTTGGCCGGCCGGAGCACCAGTTCCTCGCCGCGGCGCTCGATCTCCACCGCGTCACAGGAAAGCTGGAACTCCTTGGGAATGCGCACTGCCTGGCTGTTGCCGGAGCGGAAGACCTTGGCGATGTTCATGACGCCCTCCATGTATACACGTTCGAATTTAACGTATATACGTGGTGGGCGACTGTCAATACCCAACACGAACGAATGCCGAGGATATGCCAGAGGCGCCTAGTTCCCGCCCATGGCCTCCTTGGCCAGGTCCGCGGCCTCCAGGTAGGTGAGGGCGCAGGCCTCGGGGGCTACGTTGTGGGCGGCGAGGTGGGCGTGGACCTGGTCCCACTGGCCGTCCTCCATGTAGCGCAGGCAGGCCAGCCAGCTTCCCGCGTCGTTGTCCGCGCCGAGCAGGGCCTGCTCCAACTCCTGGTCCAGGGGGATGTCGCGCAGGGCGAAGGACATGGTCATGTCCAGCATGGCGTCGATCTTGGACAAGAGCCCGAGCAGGAACATGGACTCCGCGCCCAGGGGCAGGCGATTGGTGCGGGCGGCCAGCTTGCCCAGGAAGAAGGCCCGGTGCAGGGAGATGTGGCGCAGCTCCCGGCCCTTGTCCGAGCTGTCCAGGTCGGAGAGCAGCACCACCATGGCCCAGCGCCGCAGGGGGCCGGCGCCCAGGATGGTGATGGCCTGCGAGATGGAGTCCACGGTGGAGAGCAGGCAGAACAGGGCGGAGTTGATGAAGGCCAGCAGCCGGTAGGCCAGGGAGGGATCCGCGGACACGATCTCGGCCAGGCGGGCCACGTCGCTCTCCTCCTTGCCCAGCTCCTGCATGAGTCGGAACTTGGCCATGGCCGCCGCGGGCAGCTTGCGGCCGGGCAGGGTCTCGGGCCGGCGGAAGAAGTGCCCCTGGAAATGGCTGAAGCCCAGCTGCTTGGCCGAGCTCAGTTCGGCCCAGGTCTCGATGCGGCAGGCCATGACGCCGCAGTGGTGCTGGCGCAGCCGCTGGGACAGGACGATGATCTCGCCCGGCCGCAGGCGCGGGGCGGGAATCTTGGCGAAGTCGGCCAGGGGCAGGAGCGGGGCCAGGTGCTCCTGGCCCACGTAGTTGTCCAGGATCAGGGTGAAGCCCAGCTCCTTGAGCTCCTTGCAGGAGGCCAGGATGTCCGCGTCCGGGACCACCTCCTCATGGATCTCGATGGCGGTGCGCTCGGGCGGGAGCATGAGGGCCACGTTCTCCAGGAGGCCCTGCGCCCCGACGTTGATGGTGAGCTTGCGCTCGGCCGGGATGTTGCGGGCGGCCAGGGTGAAGCCGTCGGCCACCACTTTGGCGGTGGCCACCCCCTCGTCCGGGATGTGGGCCTTGGGTGTCTCGGCGCAGCTGCGGAAGAGCAGTTCGTAGCCCCAGACGTTGCGGTCCCGGTCGAAGATCGGGTGCCGGGCCACGAAAACCGGCTCGTAGCCGGCCTCGAACCGGCACAGGTTGTCGAACATGGAGCCCCCTCGGGTTTGGGGACCATATATAACCCGGTTTTGGAAACTATGGCAACGGATTGGAGTCCTGCGGGACTCCAAGGGATTTGGCGGGCCAAGTCAGTCGATCAGGTACAGGGTGCGGTCGCCCAGCTCGGCCAGCACTTGGCGGGAAACCGAACCCAGGAGCCAGCGCTTGAGCCCGGACAGGCCGCGCTTGCCCATGACCAGCGTGCCGCTGTCAGAATCGCGCAGGGTTGCCAGCAGCGCGCCGGCCGCATCCGGCCGGGGGGTGAGCAGCTCCAGCCCGGGCTCGTGGTTCCAGCCCAGCACCTCCTGGGCCTCGGCCCAGCGCTCCATCGCCTCGGACCGCGCACCCTCCAGCACGTGCACCACCCGGACCTCGGCCCTGGGCTTGCCCAGGAAGGTCAGGTCCACGAACTTGAGCACCAGGAGCGAGGCCGGGGAGAGGTCGAAGGCCACGGTCAGGCGCAGCCTCCGGGGGTGGGTTCCCAGGAGCCCCAGGTTGCGGCGGCGCAGGAGATAGGGCAGGCGGGAGCGCCAGGGCTCGTCTCCGGCCTGGGGCAGGAGCAGGCTGCCGAATCCGCCGCTCTCCATGCGGTCGCGCAGGGTTTCCTCGGGCCGCTCGCCCAGCCGCACCCGGTCCGCCTCCAGGGTCCAGCGCTGGGGGGCGCGCTCTGCCCAGAGGGCACGGGCCCAGTCCAGAAACCACTGCCGCAACGCGTCCGGCGCGCCCTGGCCCTGGGCCGGGTCCAGGAAGAGCAAGGTGGCCCGCAGGTCGGGCCGCTCGGGCAGGACCTGGGGCAAGGACTCGCGCAGCACGGCCAGGTCCTCGGCCGAGCCCGCGGCCAGGAGCACTCCCTGGCTTCGGCGCACCCGCAGCCGGTGCTCCAGGTCCACCGCCACCCGCCTGGCCCGGGGCCAGCGCACGCAGTCCAGGGGCCGGCCCATGACCAGGCCCTTGAGGCAGTGGTAGCAGTCCTTGCAGGCCACCACCTTGTCTCCGGTGCGGAACTTGGCCAGCCAGCCCGGGTCGGCGATGAGCGGCCGGCCCACGCCCACCAGGTCGGCCTGGCCGGCCTGCAGGATGTCCTCGGCCAGGTCCGGGGTGAGGACCTTGCCGGCCATGATGACCGGGATGCCCACCGCGGCCTTGAGCTGGGCCGCGTCCTGGCGCAGGTAGCCGGGCCGGGAGGTGTGCTTGCGCACCTCGTGCAGGTACAGGGAGTTGTGGGTGCCGGCGGTGGCCGAGAGGTAGGCCGCGCCGCGGGCCTCCAGGGCCCGGGCCAGGTCCAGGGCCTCGGCCAGGTCCACCCCGTCCGGGGTCCACTCCCGCAGGAGTAGCCGCCAGCCGATGGGGAAGCCGGGGGGCAGGGCCGCGCGCACCGCGTCCAGCACCTCCAGGGGGAAGCGCCGCCGGTTTTTGGCGCTGCCGCCGTACTCGTCCCCCCGGGCATTGGAGAACCCCGAGAGGAATTGGGTGAGCAGGTAACCCGAGGCCCCGTGCAGCTCCACGGCGTCGAACCCGGCGGCCGCGGCCCGGGCCGCCGCCGCGGCGAAGGCCTCGCGCACCCGGGCCAGGTCGGCCCGGTCCATGCCCCGGTCCCAGCGCGCCACCTGGCCCATGACCCGGGCGGTGAGGCCGAAGCGCTGCTCGAAGGGGAAGGACTCCATGAAGGCCTTGAGCGAGGCCACGTCGAAGGCCGCGTGCTCGGCGTCCAGGGGGGAGGGCTGCAAGGGGGCGTCGGCCAGGGCCAGGCGGCCAGCGTGGTTGAGCTGGAGGCAGGCCCGGGCTCCGCTGTGCCGAATGGCCTCGGCCACCCGGGCCAGTCCGGGGATGAAGCGGTCGTGGTCCAGGCGCAGGCTGTGCGGCGAGGTGGCCCCCTCCGGGGACACGGCGGCGTTGCCCACCACCACCAGGCCCGGGCCGGAGCGGGCCAGCTGCCAGTAGTGCTCGGCCAGCATGGGGCCGGCCGTGCCGTCGGGCAGGGCGTAGCCGGTGAACACCGGCACCGCGGCCAGGCGGTTCTTGAGGTCCAAGGGACCCAGGCGGAAGGGGGCGAGGAGCAGGGGGGCGGCGTCCGGCAAGGGCGTTACCCCCTATGCGCCACCAGCTTGTTCCAGGTCTTGAGCACCGGCTGGTAGCGGGTGATGAGCCCCAGAAGCTCGTCGGCCGCTGCGGGCGGGGTCAGGTCGGCCAGGAGGGTGGTTTCACCCCGGGCATGTTCGGCCAGGAAGGTCTCCAGACTCACCGCCAGGGCGCCGTTCAGGATGGCGGCGTCCAGGCCGTGCTCCTTGCCCGGGTCGTCCAGGGCGAAGACCTCGGCCAGGGTCCCCTGGCCCAACTCCTCGCAGCGCAGGAGCAGGGCGCGGTCCCGGGCCAGCTCCGGCGAGGTGTCCGCGGGCGGCAGGCCCAGGACGAAGTCGGTGACCATCTCTCGCGGGGTCCTGGCGTTGAGCTCGTCCATCTCCCGGGCCAGCCCGGCGACGTCCGCCTCCTTGCCGTAGAGCTTCTTCAGGGCCGGGGTGGCGTGGTGCTTGATCTTCTTGAGCAGGTTGATGAGCACCGCGTTGGAGGCCTTGCCGCCCATGACCTGGGCCAGGGCCTTGCGCAGGGTGGATATCTTGCGGGTGGCCAGGGCCTTGGCCTCCGGGGAGCGGAAGAGGTTGTTCAAAAACACCAGGGTGCGGCCCGAGGTGCCCAGGAGCAGGTTGAAGCCGGTGGGGCCGGTCGCGGCCTCCTCCAGGTACCGGGCGTCACGGTTTGCCTTCTCCAGGGGGATGGCGCGGCCGTGCTTGACCTGCACCTCCCGCACCTGGGCGAGCAGGTCTTCGCCGATGGCCTCGCAGGTCTCCAGGATGGCGGCGCTGGTGGCGCCCATGTCCTCGTCGAAGCCCACCCCCTGGCCCAGGGCCAGGGCGCGGATGCGGGACGCCGGCGCCTCCAGGGCCTGCACCGTGGCGACCTCCTCGGGGTCCATCTTCTCCGTGGCGCGGACGCTGTGCGCGCCGCGGACCAACTCCAGGAACGCGCCCAGCCGGGTGAAGTCCTGGTCGATCATCTTCACCGGGTCGTCGCGCTCGGAGATGAAGTCGTCGCCGATGTGCAGCACGGTGCAGATGCGGGCGAACTTCTTGCGCACCGCGTACACGGTTTCCGGCGGAAGTTCGCGCTGGAAATGGGTCCAGGCGCGGCCGTCCCAGAGGAAGCGCATGGAGCGGAAATCCAGGCAGGCCTTGCCACCCGGGCACTCGATGAGCCCGAAGAAGCGCTGTCGGTCGTGCTCGTGCACGGAAAACACGAACATGGCCCGTTCGTTGACCACCAGCTTCTTGCCGTCGGCCAGCCCCCAGGCTTCCAGCACGGCCGGGCTCAGGTCCAGGTCGGCGATGGACTTGTAGCCGGGGTCGAACAGGTGCAGGTCCCCGCCCAGGCTGGCCACCGGCGACTTGAGCGAGCGCGCCTGGGAGACGTCGGCGAACACGTGCCCCTGCACGTCCAGCTTGTGGGTGGTCTTGAAGCTCGCGCCGTGCAGGTGGAGGCTGCCGTCCAGGCCGGCCACGTCCGGGTGCACGGTGAGGTCCACTCCGCGGGTGAAGGCGATGTCGCAGAGCCAGCGGCCGCCCCGGTAGGGAATGCGGCCGCGCAGGCCGGTCCGGGGATCGGGGCAGGTCAGGCAGCGGCGCTGCAGGGTGGAGACGAAGGCGCGCCAGGAGGCCTCCAGCCCGTCGTCGTTGGGCACGTACACGTCGGGCAGGAAGGAGATGGCGCGGTCGCCGGTCTGGACCTCGGTGATGCTGTCCTCGCGTCGCTCCTTGGCGATATCCTCCACGTCGGCGCAGATCTCGGTGACGATGGTGTCGCGCTTGCCCGCCGCGATCTGGCCGATGATGAGCCGGGAGGCTTGGGCGCGGCGCTTGGCCGGGGCGCGCATGATGATGTCCACGCCCTTGTCGATGACCTGGCGCACGGACAGGGCGGCCTCCTCCCGGCCGCGCACCCTGCGCACGGCGTCGAAGTGTTCGGCGAGCAGGCCGTTGGCCCGGCGCATGGTTTCGTGGTACATGGGATCGTCCGTTTCCAGGGCATCCTCCCGGGGGCACGGGCCGAGGGTCCGGTGCCGGGATAGTCAAAAAGTATCCTTGGGTCAGTGGGTTGCGCAAGCAAAAAAAAGGCCGCCCCGGAGGGCGGCCTTGGTTTCGAGGCGCAGGAGGCGGTTTAGACGTCCAGGCCGTAGGAGTCGACGAAGGCGGAGATGCGCTTCTTGGAGGCGTCCATGCGGGCGCGCAGGTCCTTCTTGTACTGGGCGATGTCCAGCTTCTTGCGGGCCACGCCGGTGTCCATGGCCGCCTGGGCCACGGCTGCGGCCTCCCACTCCAGGACCCGCGGGTCGAACGGCTTGGGAATGATGTAATCCAGGCCGAAGGTCAGTTCCTTGACGCCGTAGATGTCGCAGATGTCCTGCGGAACCTTCTCCTTGGCCAGGGCGGCCAGGGCCTTGGCCGCGGCGATCTTCATCTCCTCGTTGATGATCTTGGAGCCGGCGTCCAGGGCGCCGCGGAAGATGGAGGGGAAGCCCAGCACGTTGTTGATCTGGTTGGGGAAGTCCGAGCGGCCGGTGCCCATGAGCGCGTCGGGCCGGGCCTCCTTGGCGTCGGGGTAGCTGATCTCCGGGGTGGGGTTGGCGCAGGCGAAGATGATGGGATTCTTGCCCATGGCCGCCACCATGTCCTTGGACAGGATGTTGCCCTTGGACAGGCCCAGGAACAGGTCAGCACCCTTGAGGCAGTCGCCCAGGGAGCCGTAGTTCTTGTCCTGGGCGTAGCCCACCTTCTCCGGGGTCAGGGGGCCGCGGTCCTTGTAGATGAGTCCCTTGGAGTCGAACATGAACACGTTCTTGGGGTTCACGCCCATGGCGCAGTAGAAGTTCATGCAAGCGATGGCCGCAGCACCCGCGCCGGACACCACCACCTTGAGGTCCGCGATCTTCTTGCCGCTGATCTCCAGGGCATTGTACAGGCCGGCGCCGGAGATGATGGCCGTGCCGTGCTGGTCGTCGTGGAAGACCGGGATGTTCATGGCCTTGATGAGGGTCTGCTCGATGTGGAAGCACTCGGGGGCCTTGATGTCCTCGAGGTTGATGCCGCCGAAGGTGGGCTCCAGGGCCTGCACGATGTCGATGAGCCGGTCAGGGTCCGCGCAGTCCAGGTTGATGTCGTAGACGTCGATGTCCGCGAAGGTCTTGAACAGGACGCCCTTGCCCTCCATGACCGGCTTGCCGGCGTGGGGGCCAATGTTGCCCAGGCCCAGCACCGCGGTGCCGTTGGAGACGACCGCCACCAGGTTGCCCCGGGAGGTGTATTCGAAGGACAGCTCGGGATCGGCGTGGATGGCCATGCAGGCCTCGGCCACGCCCGGGCTGTAGGCCATGGACAGGTGCTTCTGGGTCTTGCAGGGCTTGACCGGGATGACCTCGACCTTCCCTTTCTTGCCTTTGGAATGGTAGGCCAGGGCCTCCTCTTTGGTGAATAGGGCCATGCGGCGTCCTCCGTGTGGGGTGGGTTTTCTGCGTGACGGGGCTGGCCCGCGGGGGGCGGGTTGGTCGGCGCGCGCAGGAGGGAAAACATAGTCGCTCCGTCTGGCTAATGCAAGTCTGGGGTTCCGCGGCGGCGGCTTGCGCATTCTGGCCCGTTTCTTGATTGCACCTCCCTGCCATGCGCACTCTGGTCATGAACCTGACCCGTTTCGGGGACCTCCTGCAGAGCCAGGCCGCGGTCAGCGCCCTTGCCCGTTCCGGGGCCGAGGTGGGCCTGGTCTGCCTGGAGAACTTCGCCCCGGCCGCGGCCCTGCTCCGGGACGTGGGCCAGGTCATTCCCCTGCCCGCGGCCCGCATCCGGGCCCGCCTGGACCAGGGCTGGAAGCCGGCCCTGGCCGCGCTCACGGAGTGGGGCGGCGCGGCCGCGGACTTCGGCGCGGGCCAGGTGCTCAACCTGACCTCGACCCTGCCCGCCCGGCTCCTGGCCCGCACCCTTGGGCCCGCGCCTACCCTGGGCTTCGGCCTGGACGAGTGGGGCTTCTCCGCCCATTCCAACCCCTGGGCCGCCTTTCTCCAGGCCGCCACCCGCCACCGCGGGAGCAGCCCCTTCAACCTGGTGGACCTGTTCCGGCGGGTGGCCGGACCCGGAGGCCCGGCAGAATACGCCCTGGCCGCGCCCGGACCCGAGGCCGTCCTGGAGGCGCGGGGCCTCTTGGCCGCCGCCCCGGCCGGGACCCGTGGCTTCGTGGCCCTGCAACTAGGGGCCAGTGCCGAGGCCCGCCGCTGGCCCGAGGCCGCCTTCCGTGAGGTGGGCGAGCGCCTGTGGGCCGGGCCCGGCCTGTGCCCGGGGCTGCTCGGCGCGCACACCGAACGGGAGATGGGCGCCCGCTTCGCCCCGG
>JAEXTU010000025.1 GCA_023453335.1 Pseudomonadota bacterium
CGGTGGCCCTGCACACCCCCAAGAAGCCGCTCTTCACCATCGAGGAGCGGGTGGTCATGGCCGCCCAGGTCTTTGCCGACAACCCCCGGGTGGATGTGGAGGCCTTCGAGGGGCTCCTGGTGGACTACGCGCACCGGCGCGGGGCCCGGGCCATATTGCGCGGCCTGCGCGCGGTGTCCGACTTCGAGTTCGAGTTCCAGCTCGCGCTCATGAACCGCAAGCTCAAGCGCGACATCCAGACCGTGTTCCTCATGACCGACTACAAGTGGCTGTACATCAGCTCCACTATCATCAAGGAGGCCGCGTCTCTGGGCGGCAACATCAAGGGCCTGGTGCCCGAGGCCGTGGTCCCGCACCTCTACGCCAAGTACGCCGCCAAGCCGGAGTCCAAGGACTAGTGGCGCTGCGCGTCCTCTGCGTGCCCGGCCCCACCGGGGCGGGCAAGACCGCGGCGGCCATTGCCCTGGCGCGGGCCGTGGGCGGCGGGGTGGTGAACTTCGACTCCCGCCAGGTCTTTGCCGACTTCCCCATCCTCACCGCCCAGCCCACCCCGGAAGAACAGGCGGCCTGCCCGCACCTGCTCTACGGCTTCCTGGCCACGGACCAGGCCCTCTCGGCCCCGGCCTGGGCGGACCTGGCCAGCTTGGCCGTGGCCGATCTGGCGGCAAAGGGACTGGTCCCCATCCTGGTGGGCGGTACCGGGTTCTACCTGCGCGCCCTGTTGGACCCCCTTGCCCCCATCCCGCCGGTGCCCCCGGAGATCCGCACCGCAATGCAGGCGCGCTGGGACGGGGAGGGCGGGGCGGCCCTGCACGGGGAGCTGGCCGGGAAGGATCCCACGGCCGCGGCCCGCATCCACCCCCATGACCGGCAGCGGTTGACCCGTGCCCTGGAGGTCCTGGAGGCCACCGGCCGCACCCTCACCGACTGGCACCGGGAGGGGGCGGCCGCCCCGGACTGGGAGGTCGTGAAACTGGGAATGGCCCTGCCTCCGGCCGCGCTGGCACCCCGGCTGGAGGCCCGCATCGCGGCCATGCTCCAGGCCGGTGCGCTGGAGGAGGCGAGGTGCGCCCTGGCCCGCTGCCCGGACCGCACCGCCCCGGGCTGGACCGGCATCGGCTGCGCCGAACTGGGCGCGCACCTGGCCGGGGAGATGGGCCTGGACGAGGCCTGCGCCCTCTGGTTCAGGAACACCCGGGCCTATGCCAAGCGTCAGATGACCTGGTTCAAGCGCGACGCGTCCATTCGCTGGTTCGCGCCCGGGCAGGAGAGCGCCCTGGCCGCGGTTGGCCTGGCCTTTGTCCAGGGGGGAAAAGCCTAGGCTGAAAACGCCTGCTGCTTTTCCCTTGTATAGAGATTCTCTCCGGGTTGTCTCAACCCACCGGGCGTGTCGGAAATGCGGCAGAGCTTCGGGCTCCCTCATGAAATCTTTGAGAATTTTCCTCAAAAATCTGTAACTGGCCGGAACAGCAGGGGTTCGGCCGGGAGGCCCGGACAGCTAGCGCGCGGGACGCGCTACGCCGCCGGCGATGATCTGCAGGTGCAGGGGCGAGAGGAAAAAGCGGAGCACGGCCTTGTCGGTGGGCACGATAGGCAGATCCAGCCGGCATAAACCGCCGTTTTCGAACTGGAGGCGGACCTTGGAGCCCGAGGAGAGCAGGGCCGAGGCCACCTCCGGCAGGTTGGGCAGGTGGCCGGCCAGGAACACCGCCTCCTTGCGGGAGTTCTCGGTGAGCAGGGCCAGGGCCTGGTCGGGCGGCGCGGTGGGTAGGAGGGCCTCGCTCACCAGGATGCGCTGGGCCGGGTAGCCCATGGCCTCGGCCACGATGGCCGCGGTCTCCCGGGCACGCAGCTTGGGGCTGGCGCAGATCAGGTCAAAGGCGATCCCGAGCCGGCGCGCGGCCTCGGCGCTCATCTCCACCTGCTCCCGGCCCACCGGGGACAGGGGCTGCTCCGGGTGCACGTCCTTGGAAAACGAGGTCCCGTGCTGCATGAGGTAGAGTTCCATGGCGCCTCCTGGGATGCTGGGACGTTTCTAGCAGAGCCCCGGGCCGGGCGGCAAGGAGGGGCGGCGGGGCGGTTTCTTTTTCACGGAACTTGCAAGGGTGGGAGGAGCAGCCCGGTCGGGAAAAGCCCGCGGCGGAGCGCCGCTTGCCGCTGGTCCCGGCCCCGGGTAGTGTACAGCCCACAGCGAGGAGCCTGCCATGCGTCGAGTTCTTGTCATCCTTCCGGTGCTTGCGGTCCTGGCCCTGGCCCTGCCGGCCCTGGCCCGGGACCCGGCCGCCGGGGCCTTCGTGCAGAAGGTGCCGGGCGGCGGCATCGACTGGGATTCCGGGATGGTCAGCGCCACCGGCCTGGGCGCGCCGCCCCGCGGCATGCACAGCCCGGCCGAGGCCCGGGCCATGGCCACCCGCGCCGCCACCGTGGTGGCCAGGCGCAATCTGCTGGAGATCATCAAGGGCGTGCAGGTGGACTCCACCACCACCGTGGAGAACTTCATGGTGGTCTCGGATACCGTGGTCAACGAGGTCCAGGGCTTCCTGCAGAACTCGGTGGTGCTGAACACCACCTATCTGTCCGACGGCGCGGTGGAGGTCACGGTGGCCGTGCCCCTGCGCGGCGGCCTGGCCGGCGCGGTTCTGCCCCCGGCCATCCCCTTTGCCCCGCGCCCGGCAGCACCGGCCCAGGTGGCCACCGCGGCGGTTCCCCCGCCGGACTCCGCTCCAGTTGCTCCCGCTGCGGCGCCAGCCCCGGTCGAGAATCCGGCCGCCAATCCGGCCACCGGCCTGATGTCCGGCCCGGTAACGGGCCTGGTGATTGACGCCAAGGGCCTGGGCGCGCGGCCGGCCATGACCCCCCGCATCCTGGACAAGTCCGGCAAGGAGGTCTTCGGCTCGGCCATGGTGAGCCGGGAGTTCGCCATCTCCCAGGGCATGGCCGGCTACGCCAAGGACCCGGCCGCCGCCGCGGCCAACACCCGGGTGGCCGGCCGGCCGCTCACGGTCAAGGCCGTGGCGGTGCAGGGCCAGGCCGGCTCGGATCTGGTGGTGTCCGACGCCGACGCGGCCCGCATCCGCGAGGCCGAGGCCGCGGCCAGGTTCCTGGAAAAATGCCGGGTCATGATCGTCCTGGACTGAGTCTCGCCAAGGAGCCCCCATGCATCGCCATATCGCCGCCATTCTCCTGACGTTCGCCCTGGCCGCCTGCGCCGCCGCCCCCCGCCAGCCCGCAGGGCTCATGGACACCCCGGTGCACCACGCCGACCTGGCCGGGGCCTTCCTGGACCTGGGCGAGTACGCCAAGGCCCTGGCCGAGTACGACCGCGCCCTGGAGCTCACGCCCAAGCACGCCCCCTCCTTGGCCGGCAAGGCCGTGGCCCTGGCTTGGCTCAAGAAGCCCGCCGAGGCGGAAAAGGCCATGGACCGGGCCGAGTCCGCGGCCGACACCGATGCCGACACCCTGGCCGTGCTCATCGCCAGGCTCCGCCTGCTCGCGGCCCAGGCCCGCCAAGGCGTCCTGAATCGGGCCGAACTGCCCCCGGCCGTCACCAAGATTTCCAAGAAGGGCAAGGCACTGGACGAGCGCAGCGCTCCCCTGTATTTCCACGCCGGTGAGGCGTGGCTGGAGGCCCTGGACTTCGCCCAGGCCCAGGCCCAGTACACCCGGGTCCTGGAGCTGGGCGGCCCCTTGGCGGAAAAGGCCCGGCAGAGCCTGGACCTGGTCGGCAAGGTGCAGCGCGCCGCGCCGGGCAGCCTGGTGGGCAAGGAGATCGCCCTGGTCCCGGCCATCAGCCGGGCGGACATGGCCGCCCTCCTGGTGCAGGAGCTGGGCGCGGCCAAGCTCTACCGCCGCACGTCGCCTGCCCCGGCCGCGGGGTTCACGCCCCCGGCCGACGCGGCCAAGCCGCGCTACGAGGAGAGCGGGCCGCCCGACACGGCCGGGCATCCCCTGCGCCAGGACATCGCCCTGGTGCTGGAACTGGGGGTCAAGGGCCTGGAGCGCATGCCCGACGGCACCTTCCGGCCCAAGGAGCCGCTGACCCGGGCCGAGGCGGCCATGATCTGGGAGGACGTCATCGTCCGGGCCACCGGCGACGCCACCCTGGCCACCCTGTACGTGGGCGGGGTCAGCCCCTTCCCGGACCTGGGCTCGGACCACCCGGCCTTCAACGCCGCGGTGCTGGCCACCACCCGGGGGATCATGGAGGCCGGACCCCGGGGCGGCAGGTTCGACCCGCTGGGCCCGGTGCCCGGGGCCGACGCCCTGCTGTCCGTCAAGCGGCTGAGGGACACGTTGAACGTATTCTAGGCCCGCGAGGGCCACGGCGGCCGGCAACGGCCGCAGCAAAGGGGAGAGGATGAAATTCGCGCAACTGATCCGGGGCGCGGCGCGGCTGGCCGCGGCCCGCCTGGTTTGGGCCGCGCCGGCGCAGGCCGCGCAGGTGAGCGTGGCCTGGTCCGCGGCGTCCAACGCCACCCTGCACAACCGGAATGAGGCCATGGCCAAGGCCTTCTCAGACGCGGTGGCGGCCGAGGCCCTGGCCCTGCTGCCCGCGCCCCTGGCCCCGGAGCGGGCCGCCCTGCTGGCCGAGTGGCTGGCCCCCCGCGCCGGGCAGTACGTGCAGAGCTACTCCGAACTGTCCAACGCGGTGGTGAACGAGGAGACCCAGCTGGGCCTGGAGGTGAAGGTGGACCGCACCGCCCTGCGTCGGGTCCTGCAGAGCCTGGGCGTGTACTACACCGCCGCGGCCCCCAAGCCCTTTGCCCTGAACCTGGCCGGGGAAGCCGCGGCGCACCGGGCCGAGGTCGGCAGGCTGGAGTCCCTGGCCGGCCTCACCCCCACCGAGGGGGCCAGCCCGCAACTCACCCTGCAGGCCCTGGGCAAGGTCTGGACCGGCAAGCTGGTCTCGCCGGCCGGCGCCTGGGAGTCCACGGGCCAGACCCTGGACGCGGTGTGGCTGGACCTCTGGGGCCACCACTTCGCCCGGCCCGAGGCCCAGGCCGGGGTGCTGGATAGCATGATCCTGCGGGTGGAGGGCTGGTTCGCCCCGGACGGGGTCCGGGATTTCGACAACGACCTGCGCGGGTTCGAGGGTGTGGAAACCGCGGTCCTGGACCGGGTGATCCTGACCCCCACCGGCACCGCGGCCCTGTGGCGGGTGCGCACCCCCACCCCGGCCTCGCTGCGCACCCGCATGGAGGCCTACATCTCGGGCCGGGGCCTCAAGTACACCCTGGAGAGCCCGGCCCAGGCCCCGGCGGAGCAGCCCGGGCACCCGGAGCCGGCCGTTCCCGCCGGGCAGTAGCCCGCCCCGCGTCGGCCGGCACGGCAAGGGTTCATTTTTTCTCGAACATGCCGTATTCATGGCAAAGGGTAAGCGCAGAACACACGAAAACCGGAGACGAACCGCCAGGCCATGACCGAGAGCGACGGCGCCAGCAACTGGAACCTGCCCAACGCCATCAGCCTGGTGCGCATCCTGCTCACCCCGGTCTTCCTCTTCGCCTTCTGGAACGGCCGCCTGGACTGGGCCCTGGGAGCCTTCGTGGCGGCCGGGGCCAGCGACGCCCTGGACGGGACCCTGGCCCGGCTGCTCAAGCAGCGCACCGAACTGGGGGCCATCCTGGACCCCCTGGCCGACAAGTTCCTGCTCCTGGCCTCCTACGCGTCCCTGGGCCTGGCAGGCTGGCTGCCCGTCTGGGTGGTGGTCCTGGTCCTGGCCCGCGACCTGCTCATCTTGGGCGGGCTGTGGGTGGTGCGCCGCTCCGGGGTGGCCGGGCGGGCCAACATCTGCCCGGCCTGGGCCAGCAAGTGCAACACCGCGGCCCAGATCGGCCTGGTGGTGCTGGCCATGCTGACCCGCGGCTTCGGCCTGGACTACCCGGCCTGGGAGCAGTTCTTCCTGAACGCGGTGGTGGCGCTGGCTGTGGTCTCCGGCGGCCAGTACGTGCTGCGCGGC
>JAEXTU010000036.1 GCA_023453335.1 Pseudomonadota bacterium
GGCCCAAGCCCTGGGCCTGAACCTGGAGAATTGAGGACACGTATGCCAAAGCCCCGCCTGCTCATCGTGGACGACACGCCCACCAACATCAAGATCCTGAACGACCTGCTCCGGGACGACTACCGCATCGCCGTGGCCACCAGCGGCCCCCGCGCCCTGGAGCTGGCCTGGGGCGAGGAGACCCCGGACCTGGTCCTCCTGGACGTGATGATGCCGGACATGGACGGCTACGAGGTCATCCGCCAGCTCAGGGCCGCGCCCCGCACCCGGGAAGTGCCGGTCATCTTCGTCACCTCCCTGTCCGAGGAGGAGGACGAGGCCAAGGGCCTGGCCCTGGGCGCGGTGGACTACATCACCAAGCCCTTCCGGGCCGGGCTGGTCAAGGCCCGGGTGCGCAACCACCTGGAACTCAAGCGCCACCGCGACGACCTGGCCGCCATGGTGCGCGAGCGCACCGCCGAACTGTCCCTGACCAAGGCGGTGACCATCGAGAGCCTGGCCACCTTGGCCGAGACCCGGGACCCGGAGACCGGCGGCCATATCCGTCGCACCCAGAACTACGTGCGCATCCTGGCCGAACGCCTGCGCACCGAGCATCCCGCGCAGTGGGACCTGGACGAAGAGACCGTGGAGCTACTCTTCCTGTCCGCGCCCCTGCACGACGTGGGCAAGGTGGGGGTGCCCGACCACATCCTGCTCAAGCCCGACCGGCTCACCCCCGAGGAGTTCGCCATCATGCAGCGGCACACCATCTACGGCCGCGACGCCCTGGCCCTGGCCGAGGCCAGGCTCGGGCAGAACTCCTTCCTGCGCCTGGGCGCGGAGATCGCCTACACCCACCACGAGCGCTGGGACGGCTCGGGCTATCCCCAGGGGCTGGCCGGGGAGGCCATTCCCCTTTCGGGCCGGCTCATGGCCCTGGCCGACGTGTACGACGCGCTCATCAGCCGCCGGGTGTACAAGCTGCCCTACCCGCACACCCAGGCAGTCACCATCATCGTCCAGGGCCGGGGCGCCCACTTCGACCCGGCGGTGGTGGACGCCTTCCTCGCGGATGCGGAGCGGTTCCGGGCCACCGCCATCGAGCACGCCGACTTCCCCGAGGAGCGTGCGGCTCTCGCGGAATGAGCGCCCGGGGAGCGGATATGGACAAGCCTCGCATCCTCGTGGTGGACGACACCCCGGCCAACATCAAGGTCCTGAACGACCTGCTGCGCGAGGACTACGCCATCGCCGTGGCCACCGGCGGGGCGCGCGCCCTGGAGCTGGCCAGGGGCGAGGAGCCGCCGGACCTGGTGCTCCTGGACGTGATGATGCCGGAGATGGACGGGTACGAGGTCTGCCGCCGCCTCAAGGCCGACCCCCGCACCCGGGACATCCCGGTGATCTTCGTCACCGCCATGAGCGACACCGAGGACGAGACCCGAGGCTTCGCCCTGGGTGCGGTTGACTACATCGCCAAGCCGGTGAGCCCGCCCGTCGTGCAGAGCCGGGTGCGCTCGGCCATCGCCCTGCGCCGCAAGACCCGGGAGATGGAGGCCCTGTCCCGCAAGCTGGGCCGCTACCTCTCGCCCCAGGTCTACCAGTCCATCTTCGAGGGCAACACCCAGGCCCGCATCGGGTCCCAGCGCAAAAAGCTCACGGTGTTCTTCTCGGACATCGTGGGCTTCACCACCGCCACCGAGCGCATGGAGGCCGAGGCCATGAGCGCCCTGCTCAACGCCTACCTGGAGGCCATGTCCGGCATCGCGCACCGGCACGGCGGGACCATCGACAAGTTCATGGGCGACGCCATCATGGTCTTCTTCGGCGACCCGGCCAGCCACGGCGAGAAGGAGGACGCCACGGCCTGCGTGTCCATGGCCCTGGACATGCGGGAGGCGCTCAAGGACCTGCAAAAGGTGTGGTTCAACCGAGGCATCGAGACCCCCTTCTCGGTGCGCATCGGCATCAACACCGGGTTCTGCACCGTGGGCAATTTCGGCAGCGCCCAGCGCATGGAGTACACCATCATCGGCGCGCCGGTGAACCTGGCCAGCCGGTTGCAGACCGCGGCCGAGCCCGACCAGGTGCTCATCTCCCACGAGACCTGGTCGCTCATCCGCGACCGGTTCTACTGCATCAAGCGCAAGCCCATCCCGCTCAAGGGCATCCCCTACCCGGTGCCCACCTACCAGGTAGTGGACGTGTACGAGCGCATGGCCGGGGACGAGACCACCCTGTCCCTGGGCGGCCTGGCCGAGGAGGCCCCCACCGTGTCCCAGGACACGCCCGCGGCCGAGGTGCGGCGCATGCTGGGCGACGACCCCCTGGCCTGCGCGGTGGTGGCACGCATCCGCACCCCGGTAGGCCTGGTGCGCAACCTGGACCTCATGCTCCTGGAGGCCGGAGGCGGCGAGGCCGCCACCCTGGCCCTGCCCGCCGGCGAGATCATGGACCGCGAGCCCCTGGCGCTGGAGGCCGGCCTCTCCCTCACCGAGGCCGCCCGCCTGGCCACCCAGCGCCCCGCGGGGCGAACCGGCGACCCGCTGCTGGTCACCCGGGCCGGGCTCCTGGCCGGCCTGGTGCCGGTGTCCAGCCTGCTGGGCCGGCTGGCCGAACTCAACGAAGAGGCGGTGTGCGCCGGCCACCTGCCCCCGGAGAAGCCGTGAGCCCGGCCTCCAAGCCCAGGGTCCTGGTGGTGGACGACACCCCGGCCAACCTGCGCATCCTGGCCGAGGCCCTGCGCGGGGAGTTCGAGCTGGCCATGGCCCCCTCCGGGGCCCGCGCCCTTCAGATCGCCTTTTCCGACGAGCCGCCCGATCTGGTGCTCCTGGACGTGATGATGCCGGAGATGGACGGCTACGAGGTCTGCCGCCGCCTCAAGGAGGACGAGCGCACCCGGGAGCTGCCGGTGCTCTTCGTCACCGCTCTGGCCGAGGCCGAGGACGAGGCAAAGGGACTGGAACTGGGGGCCATCGACTACATTGCCAAGCCCATCAACCCGTCCCTGGTCAAGGCCCGGGTGCGCAACCACCTGGCCCTGCGCCAGGCCGCCCGGCTGCGCGAGGACGTGGAGCGCATCGCCCGGCACGACCTCAAGAACCCGCTCACCGAGGTCATCAGCCTGCCCCAGATCCTGGCCCTGGCCGACAACCTGGACCAGGGGCAGCGGGAGATGCTCTCCCGCATCGAGGCTGCGGGCTACGCCATGCTGCGGCTCATCAACTTCTCCCTGGACCTGTTCAAGATGGAGCAGGGGGTCTACCGCTACCACCCCGAGTCCCTGGACCTGGCCGGGCTGGCCCGCCGGGTGGCCGCGGAGCTGGAGGACCTGGCCGCCTCGGCGGAGGCGAAGGTGGAGATCTTCATCGACGGCCAACCCGCGGCCGCGAGTCAGGAGTTCATCGTCCCGGGCGAGGAGCTGCTGTGCCACTCCATGCTGGGCAACCTGGTGCGCAACGCCCTGGAGGCCTCGCCCCGGGGTGGGACCGTGCGGGTGGAGCTCACCTCCGGCGACCCGGTGTACATCGCGGTGCACAACGCCGGGGTGGTGCCTCCCCCGGTGCGGGAACGATTCTTCGAGAAGTACGCCACCTTCGGCAAGGACCGGGGCACCGGCCTGGGCACCTACTCGGCCCGGCTCACCGCCGAGGTCATGGGCGGGAGCATCGCCTTCACCACCTCCGAGGCCGAGGGGACCACGGTGACGGTGACGGTGCCGGGCAAGGCCGGCTAGAGGTTCTCGCCGAAGAGCTTCCCGATCTTCTTGTAGATGGTGGCCGGGGTGTAGGGCTTGACCACGTAGTCGGTGGCCCCGGTCTGCACGGCCTGGAGCACCTTCTCGCCAAAGGCCTCGGCCGTGACCATGATCACCGGGATGGCCTCGAAGCGGGGGTTGGCGCGCATGGCCTCCAGCATCTGCAGGCCGTTCATCACCGGCATGTCCCAGTCCAGGAGCACCAGGCCGTAGTCCTCCTGTTCCGAGGCCATCCGGTTCAGGGCCAGGCGGCCGTCCTCGGCGAACTGGAAGTTCCTGAACCCCACCGCGCGCAGGATGTCGGCCAGCATGCGGCGCATGGCCTGGTTGTCGTCCACGATGAGGATGCGCATGGCGCGGTCGATGGGCATGGCGGGCCTCCCAGTCGCGCCAGGATAGCCTCGAACCCGGGCCATGGCAACGCTCTTCGGATGCAGCCCGCCTGGTTGCGGCCGCAGCCCCCCGCGGTCGCCCCTCCCGCTACACAACTTTAACGCCCTCCTCCCGCATTTTTACACCATCTTTACGCCCCGCTGCTTACCTCCTGGGTGTGTGAACGCAACCTGGAGGCAGCCATGCTCGACGTCATCCTGATCCTCGGAACCCTGGCCCTGGTGCTGGCCACCGTGGGACTGGCCGGCCTGATGGGCCGGCTGGGAGGAAAATAGCCATGGAAACCCTGGCCCTCATCATCTCCGCCGGCCTGTTCGTGTACCTGCTGGCGGCCCTCTGCAAACCGGAGTGGTTCGAATGAACGCCAATCTCCTGCTGCAAAGTGCAGCCTACCTCGTCGTCCTCCTCCTGCTGGCCTGGCCCCTGGGGGCCTACCTGGCCCGGGTGTACGAGGGCCGCCCCTGCGGCCTGGACCGGGTGCTCGGCCCCCTGGAGCGGCTCCTCTACCGCCTGGGCCGGGTGGACCCGGGGCAGGAGATGGACTGGAAGGCCTACGCCCTGGCCATGTTGGCCCTGAACGCCCTGGGCGTCCTGGCAGTGTACGCCGTGGAACGCCTGCAGGGCGGCCTGCCCCTGAACCCGGCCGGGCTCCCCGGGGTGGACCCCCTGGTGGCGCTCAACACCGCGGTGAGCTTCGCCACCAACACCAACTGGCAGGCCTACGGCGGCGAGACCACCATGAGCCTCTTCACCCAGATGCTGGCGCTCACGGTGCAGAACTTCCTGTCCGCGGCCTCGGGCATGGCGGTGCTGGTCGCCCTCATCCGCGGCTTCGCCCGCCGGGAGACCAGCCGCCTGGGCAACTTCTGGGTGGACCTGGTGCGCTCCATCCTCTATGTGCTCCTGCCCCTGTCCCTGGTCCTGGCCGTGCTCCTGGTCTCCCAGGGCGTGCCCCAGACCCTTGCGGGGTCGGCCGAGGTGGCGGTGCTGGACCCGGCCGCCATGGGCAACTCGACCCAGGCCGTCTCGACCCAGACCATCGCCCTGGGGCCGGTGGCCTCCCAGGTGGCCATCAAGCAGCTGGGCACCAACGGCGGCGGGTTCTACAACGTGAACTCCGCCCATCCCCTGGAGAATCCCACGCCCTTCGCCTGCGTGCTGGAGCTCCTCTCCATCCTGCTCATCGCCGCGGCCCTGTGCCACACCTTCGGGATCATGGTGAAGGACCGGCGGCAGGGATGGGCCCTGCTGGCGGCCATGACCATCCTCTTCGCGCTCTGCGCCTGGGGGACCCTGGCCGCGGAGCAGGCCGGCAACCCGGCCCTGTCCGGCCTGGGCGTGGACCAGGCCGCCCACTCCGGGACCCTGGCCCAGCCCGGGGGCAACCTGGAGGGCAAGGAGACCCGCTTCGGCATCGCCCTGTCCGCCCTGTGGGCCACGGCCACCACCGCGGCCTCCAACGGCTCGGTCAACGCCATGCACGACAGCTTCACCCCCCTGGGCGGGCTGTGGCCCATGTTCCTCATGCAGTTGGGCGAGGTGGTGTTCGGCGGGGTGGGCAGCGGGCTCTACGGCATGCTGGTCTTCGCGGTGGTGGCGGTGTTCCTGGCCGGGCTCATGGTGGGCCGCACCCCGGAATACCTGGGCAAGAAGATCGAGCCCTTCGAGACCAAGATGGCCGCGCTCTTCATCCTCATCCCGCCCTTCCTCTGCCTGCTGGGCGCGGCCGGGGCCGCGGCCTGGGGCGATCCGGGGGCGGTGTCCAACCCCGGGCCGCACGGGTTCAGCCAGATCCTCTATGCCTTCTCCTCCATGGGCAACAACAACGGCAGCGCCTTCGCCGGGCTCACCGCCACCTCGCCCTGGTACGCCCTGGCCGGGGCCGTGGCCATGTTCGTGTCCCGCTACTGGCTCATGGTCCCGGTGCTGGCCCTGGCCGGGTCCCTGGCCGGCAAGAAGCTCCTGCCCCAGGGGCCGGGCCCCCTGCCCACCCACGGCCCGCGTTTCGTGGCCATGCTGGTGGCGGTGGGCGTGGTGGTGGGG
>JAEXTU010000050.1 GCA_023453335.1 Pseudomonadota bacterium
CTCCACCGGGGTCATCCTGGGCATGTCCCGGGCCATCTGCGAAACCATGGTGGTGCTCATGGTGGCCCGCGGCGCGGCGCTCATCCCCACCTCGATCTTCGCCCCGGTGCGGCCCATGCCCGCCGCCATCGCGGCGGAGATGGCCGAAGCCCCTTTCCGGGGCGACCACTACTACGCCCTGTTCGCCACCGGTGTGGTGCTCTTCGTGTTCACCATGCTCTTCAACATCGCCGCCGACCACATCGCCGAGAAGCACAAGCAGGTCGGCGCGGCCACCCTGTAGGTCCTGATATGGCCGATACCGGAGACTACGCCATGACCGCCGACGCCGAAACCAAGGCCCTGGCCGCCGACTGCCTGCTGGCAGCCACCTGCAGCCTCGGCCACCGCAAGGGGCTGCAACGGGCCATGTTCAGCATCTTCCGCATGGCCTCGGGGGTGAACGGCCTGGCCCTGGCCGTTATCTGCGCCTTCCTGCTCTACCACGGCCTGCCCGCCATCTCCTGGGAGTTCCTCTCCCAGGCCCCGCGCAGGATGATGACCGAGGGCGGCATCCTCCCCTGCATCGTGGGCACCTTCCTGCTCTCCTTCGGGGCCATGCTGGTGGCCTTCCCCCTGGGCGTGGCCTCGGCCATCTACCTCAACGAGTACGCCACCAACCGCAAGCTGGTGCGTATCATCCGCCTGGGCATCAACAACCTGGCCGGCGTGCCCTCGGTGGTCTTCGGCCTGTTCGGCCTGGCCTTCTTCGTGACCTTCTTCAAGTTCGGGGTGTCCATCCTCTCCGGCGTGCTCACCCTGGCCATCCTCATCCTGCCGGTCATCATCGGCACCGCCGAGGAGGCCCTGCGCCAGGTGCCCAACACCTACCGCGAGGCCTCCCTGGGCCTGGGCGCCACCAAGTTCCAGACCATCGCCAAGGTGGTGCTGCCCGCGGCCATGTCCAGCATGCTCACCGGCTCCATCCTGGGCCTGTCCCGCGCCGCGGGCGAGACCGCGGCCATCATGTTCACCGCCGCGGTGTTCTACACCCCCCGCATGCCCAACTCCATCTTCAGCTCGGTCATGGCCCTGCCCTACCACGTGTACGTGCTGGCCACCGCGGGCACCCAGATCGAGAAGACCCGGCCGCTCCAGTACGGCACCTCCCTGGTGCTTATCGCCCTGGTGCTGGGCATGAACCTGGTTGCCATCTGGCTGCGCGCCCGGCTCCAGAAGAAGCGCTGACGGCGGCCCCGCCCCGTTGGCCGCGCCAGGCAGGGCCGGCCAGTCGCGTGTAAACCAGTCAAGAAATACTCTAGAGTATTGGTTAGTGATGGTGCGCCAGGGCATGCCTGTCCTGCGTCAAACCCAACGAGGATTCGCGCCCTCCATGAGCAAGAAAAACTACATCCTCGACACCAACGTCCTCATCGAAAACCCCAACAGCATCCTCAGCCTCCGCAACGGCCAAGACAACGAAGTCTACATTCCCTACCACGTCCTCATCGAGCTCAACAAACTCAAGACCAACCCGCGCCTGCGCCACATCGTGGCCAAGGTCATCGACGTCCTCCTGGAGCACAAGGACACTCTCCACTTCATCCGCAACGACTCCTCCATCTCCCCCTTCACCGAGGAGATCGTGGACAATTTCATCCTGGAGGAGATCAAGGCCAGCTCCGAGATCGAGAACCCCATCCTGGTCACCAACGACCGGATCCTCCAGCTCCAGGCCAGCCTGCTCTCCATCGCCAGCGAGGAGTTCAAGGACTCCAAGCCCTTCGAGTCCGAGTCCCAACTCTACACCGGGTTCTCCGACAACGGCGACCGCCCCCTGCCCAACTCCTTCTCCTGGGTGGACGGCAAGCCCGTGCTGCACGCGCCCGAGGGCGACAAGACCATCACCTACTCGCACGCCGTCTGGAACGTGAAGCCGCGCAGCGTCTACCAGAACCTGGCCCTGGAGCTGGTGCTCTCCGACCACATCGACCTGGTTTCCATCCAGAGCGAGGCCGGGTTCGGCAAGACCTACCTGGCCTTGGCCGCGGCCCTCTACCTGGTGCTGGAGAAGCGCTTCTACGAGAAGGTCTACGTGATCAAGCCCACCATCGAGCTGGGCGCCAAACTCGGCTACCTCCCGGGCGACATCGAGGAGAAGATGGAGCCCTACGTCAAATACATCTTCGACCTGGTGCAGAAGCTGCACGACCTGCGGCCCGCCAACAAGATCTTCGCCAACCCCGGGGCCGACACCCTGAAATACAACCCCAAGAAGTTCGAGATCCTGCCCCTGGCCTACATCCGGGGCATGAACATCGAGAACGCCTACGTCATCATCGACGAGGCCCAGAACCTCTCGCGAAACGAGATGCGCGCCCTGCTCACCCGCATGGGCGAGGGCGTGAAATGCCTCTGCCTGGGCGACACCTCCCAGGTGGACAACCCCTACCTGAACGAGGCCAACAACGGCCTCAACTGGATCGTGCGCAAGTTCAAGGGCTTCAACAACTACGGCCACATCGTGCTCAAGGGCGAGCGCTCCCGGGGCCCCATCACCGACATGGTCCTCAAGTCGCGGCTGTAAGCGGGCAAGGCAGAAGAGCGGGCGCATAAATAAAAGGCCCGAAACAAAAACGCCCCCCCCCCCCCGCGGGGAGG
>JAEXTU010000073.1 GCA_023453335.1 Pseudomonadota bacterium
GCCGCGCACCTGTCGCCCTACCATTTCCACCGGGTGTTCACCGGCATGGTGGGCGAGCCGGTGGCGGCCTACCAGCGGCGGCTGCGCTTGCAGCGGGCCGTGGGGCAGCTGTCCCTCTCCGCCCGCCCGGTCACGGACATCGCCCTGGACGCCGGGTACGAGAGCCACGAGGCCTTCACCCGGGCCTTCAAGGCGGCCTTCGGCGAGACGCCCTCGGCCTTTCGCAAGCGGGCCGCGGCCGGGGACCGGTCCCTGGCCGGGGTCGTGCGCCCGGTATTTCCAGCCAACCACGGGAGGAACGACATGGAAGCGGAAATCGTGCAATTGCCGGCCCGGCGCGTGGCCTTCGTGCGCCACGTGGGGCCGTACCAGAACTGCGGCGCGGCCTGGGAGCGCCTGTGCGCCTGGGCCGGTCCCAAGGGCCTCCTGGGCCCGCAGACCCTGTTCATCGGCGTGGGCCACGACGACCCGGAGATCACCCCGCCGGACAAGGTGCGCTACGACGCCTGCATCACCGTGCCCGCCAACGTGGCCGCCGCGGGCGAGGTGGGGGTGCAGGACCTGCCCGGCGGCGAGTTCGCCCAGACCCTGCACCAGGGGCCCTACGCGGGCCTGGCCGCCACCTACCACGCCCTGTGCGGCCAGTGGATACCGGCCCAGGGCCGGGAGCTGCGCCACGCCCCGGGCCAGGAGGTCTACCTCAACACCCCGGACCGCACCCCGCCCCAGGACCTGCGCACCCTGGTCCTGGTCCCCCTGGAGCCGGCAGGCTGACCGCACCGGCCCTGCCCAGTTCCGCAGGGGATCACTCTTCGCGCCACCCCACGTCCGCTTCCAATGCCGCCAGCAGCGGCTTGAGGCGTGCGAGCAGGAGCGGCAGGTGTTGCGTGACTACGGCATGGATCCGTTCCGGGTCCACGACGCCATAGTCATGGGCCAGAACGTTGCGCATGCCGATGACCTGGGACCAGGGGATTTCCGGGGCGCGGGCGCGGGTATCCTGGGACACCTGCCGGGCGGCCTCGCCCACCACCTCCACGCAGCGGATGACCGCGGCCTGGAGCATGTCGTCCGCCTGGAATTCATCACGGGTTTTCCTGCCGAGGAACGCGACCGCCCGTTCGGCATGCAGCCGCATGTCCTCGCACTTCACCAGATCGCGCTGCCGGGGATCAAGCGCGCACATAGAGCGGCTCGGTGCGGGCCAGGGCGAAACGCCGGAAATACTTGTTGGGAGAGGACTCCACCGCGGAACGGGTCAGCAAGTCCACCGGCCGGCCGGCCAGTTCCTCCAGTTCTTCCTTGAGAAGGATGACGTCCAGGCCGGGAGCGCCCTCCGGGGCCAGGGTGACCAGTATGTCCAGGTCGCTGCCGGCTTCGGCGTCCCCGCGGGCGAAGCTCCCCATGACTTCCAGGCGCACCACGCCGTAGCGCCGGCAGAGATCGGCCAGGCGTTCGGGGTCGATGTGCAGGTCGGAAGAGCGCATAGTGAACGTCCTTCGGTTTCCCTGCCTTCCTACACTGAACCCCCGCAAAGGGCAAAGTCCGGCAACCCGCCTGCCGGGCTGCAAGCCCTGCCGCCGGCCCTACCCCCCCTCCTCCGCCGGCTTGAACCTCGCGCCCACGAAGGTGGCCAGGAGGACCAGGCTGGTGGAGATGCCGATCATCATGAGGCCCAGGGCCGAGAGCCGGCCCCAGAGGCCGTCCTCGGCAAAGCGCAGGATCTGCACGGCCAGGACCTCGGAGCCCGGCCGGGAGAGCACCACCGACAGGGTCAGCTCGCGCACGAACATGGTCGCCATGAGAATCCAGGCCGAGACCATGCCCGGCACCAGGAGCGGCAGCACGATGCGGCGCATGGTCGTCACCGGCCCGGCCCCGCAGACCAAGGAGGACTCCTCCAGGTGCGGGTGCACCTGCATGAAGGCGCTGGCCAGGGGCCGCACGCCGTAGGGCAGGTAGGTGGCGATGTAGCCGATGAGCAGGGCCCAGAGCGTGGCGTAGAGCGGGGTGCGCACGAAGAACCACATGAACCCCACGCCGATGACGATGCCCGGGAAGGAGAAGGACAAAAAGGTCAGGGTCTCCAGGGCCCCGGTGGCCGCGCTGCGCACCTTGACCAGCACGTAGGCCACCAGCACGGACAGGGCCACGCCGAGCGTCGCCCCGCCCACCCCCAGCACCAGACTGTTGCGCAGGGAGAGCAGGGACACCGGGTCGCGCAGCACCTCGTGCCAGTGCCGCAGGCCCATAAGCGAGAAGGCCCGGCTACTGGGCACCATGGAGTACGGGGTGAGCGAGGTGTAGATGAGCACCAGCACCGGCAGCACCACCAGGATGAAGGAGAGCAGCGCCACCACCCCGAACAGGGGCAGGCGGGCGCGGCCCAGGCCGAGCACCGTGGGCTTCCAGCCCCGGCTGGAGATGGTCACGAACCGGCTGCTCTCCGCGGTGAGGGCGCGGTACAGGAAGATGAGGGTCACCGAGGCGGCCAGCACGCTCATGCCGATGGCCGCGGCCGCGCCGTAGTCCGCGGCGAAGCCGGTGGCGATGACCCGGTAGATGTGGGTGGCCAGCACGTAGATGCGGCCGGGCATGCCCAGCACCGAGGGCGTGGCGAAGGAGGCCAGCCCCCGCACCACCGAGAGGGTGAAGGCGGCCAGGATGGCCGGCCGCAGCACCGGCAGGGTCACCCGGGTCAGGGTGCGCCAGGTGCCGGCCCCGCAGACCCGGGAGGACTCCTCCAGGGTCACGTCGAAGGAGGCCAGGGCCGGGGCCAGGATGAGGTAGGCGATGGGCAGGTCCAGCAGGCCCTCCACCAGGACCATGCCCCCCAGGCTGTAGATGTTGAAGGGCGAGGCGTCGAACCCCAGCACCTGGCGGCAGAACAGGTTCAGGATGCCGTTGGAGGGGTTGAGCAGCAGGGCCCAGCTCACTGCGAACAGGATGTGCGGCACCATCATGGGCAGGATGGAGATGATGCGGAAGATGACCTTGAAGGGGATGTCGGTGCGGGTGTTGAGATAGGCCAGGAACAGGGCCAGGAGCGTGGACAGGCCGGCCGAGCCCAGCACGAAGATGAGGGTGTTGGCCACGATCCCGGCCAGGGCCGGGTCGGCGTAGGCGCTGGCGTACTTGTCCAGGGTGAAGGTCCCGAAGGCCCCCAGGCCCTCGGAGAAGCTCCCGAACACCAGCATGGCCACCGGGCAGACCGTGAGCAGGCCCACGGCGGCGATGAGGCTCCAGGTGAGGGCCGGGCGGTTGGGGGAGGCCATGAAAATTTCCTACGCGGCGAGCAGCATGCAGTGCCGGGGGTCCAGGGTGACGCCCACCGGGTCGCCCGGGCGCAGGCCCAGGTCGGGCGGGGCCTTGACGAAGAGCAGGGCCTCGCCGGCCTGCACCTCGCCCTCGAAGGCCTCGCCGATGAACACCAGGCTCTGCACCCGGCCGGCAAAGCGGTTCTCGCCCGGGCCGGGCTGCCCCGTGTCCAACCCCTTGTCCAAATGGATGAACTCCGGCCGGAAGCAGAGGGTGGTGCTGTCGCCGGGCTTGAGATTGGGCCGCGGCTTGCAGGCCACCCGGCCCAGGGCGGAGTCCACCAGGGTGCGGCCGGGCTCCTGGGCCGCCACCACCGCGGGCAGCAGGTTGGCCCGGCCGATGAAGTCGGCCACGAAGCGGTGCTCGGCGTCGAAGTAGATCTTCTCGGGCGGGCCGATCTCCACGATGCGGCCCTGGTGCATGACCGCGATCTGGTCGGACAGGGCCAGGGCCTCGATGCGGTCGTGGGTCACGTACACCGCGGTGATGGAAAGCTCGGTGAGGAAGGCGCGCAGCTCCTTGCGGGTTTCCTCCCGGAGCTTGGCGTCCAGGTTGGACAGGGGCTCGTCAAAGAGGATGACCGAGGGCTCGGCCACCAGGGCGCGGGCCAGGGCCACCCGCTGCTGCTGGCCCCCGGAGAGCCGGGTGGCTGGCCGGGACTCGTAGCCCTCCAGCTGCACGAAGCGCAGGGTGCGGGCCACCCGCTCCCGGGCCTCGGCGCGGGACATGCCGCGGGCGAACAGGGGGTAGGCCACGTTGTCGAACACGGTCATGTGCGGCCAGATGGCGTAGGTCTGGAAGACCATGCCCAGGCCGCGGCGCTCGGTGGGCACATAGATGCCCTTCTCCCGCGACCACACCACCTGGCCGCCGATGGCGATCTCCCCTGCATCCGGGGTCTCCAGGCCCACGATGGAGCGCAGGAGCGTGGTCTTGCCGCAGCCGCTGGGGCCGAGCAGGGTGAAGATGCCCCGGGCCGGGATGGCCAGGTCCACCTGGTCCAGGGCGGTGATGGTCTTGCCCCCGGACACGTAGTGCTTGGAAAGGCCGCTGATGCGGATGTCCATGGGAGCCCCGGGATCGAGGGTTGGCGCAAGGCCCGCCCGCGCCCCGGAGCGCGGGGAGCGGACGGGCCGGGGAACCGGGCAACGCGGGGCGTCAGGGCACCGCGAAGATCTGCTTGAACTTGCCGCCCCACTCCTTGATCTCGTCGTCGGTGAGCTCGCGGATGGGGATGACCTTGGCCTGGGCGATGCCGTCGATGGGCGGGAACACGCCCGGGGCCAGCACGTACTCGCCCACGTCCTTGGCCAGCATGCCCATGGCCGCCTTGGACAGCCACCAGTCCATGAAGAGCTTGGCCGCCTCGGGGTGCTTGGCCTTGTTCACCAGGGCCATGGCCCGGGGGGTGCCCATGAGGGGCTGGTCCTTGAGGCGGGCCCAGTCCAGGGGCGCGGGGGCCTTGGTCACGATGTACTTGGGCATGGAGATGCCGATGAGCTTCTCGCCGCTCTCGATGGGCGCGGGCGTGGGGCCGAAGGAGGCCACGAACATGGGCTTGTTGGCGGCCAGGCCCTTGAGGAACTCCATCCACTTGGCCTCGTCCTTGATCACGTTGTCCCGGAGGCCCAGGAGCCAGCCGATGGTGGTGGCGTGGGTGGAGGGGTCGGCCATGACGATCTTGTCCTTCCACTTGGGGGCGGCCAGGTCCTCGTAGCGGGTGGGCACGTCGCCGGGCTTCACCAGCTCCTTGTTGTAGATGAGGCCCACGTACTCGATGCCGAACATCTGGATGACCCCGTCCTTGCGGGTCCACTCGGGGTATGCGGCGGCCTCGGGCGAGGCGTAGGGGGCCAGCACGCCCTTTTCCTTGAGCAGCTCCAGCACCGGCAGCGGGGCCTGGACCACGTCGGCCTGGAGCTTGCCCGCGTCGAACTCGGTGAACACCGTGGCCAGGAACTTGGAGGTGGAGATGCGGGTGTACTCGCCGGTGACCCCGGTGGCCTTGGTGAAGGCCTCCATGAGGGGCTCGATGGCGGTGATGTTGGCGTAGAACGCGGCCTTGCCCTCGGCCTTGGCCTTGGCCGTGTCCGCGGCCAGGGCCGGGACGGCCAGGGCCAGGAGCAGCAGCGGAACCAGGAAGCGTTTCATGGTCGTTCTCCTTTGGGCTCGCGCCCGGGGTTGATCGATGGAACGCACGTCCCGGCGCGAACCCCCGCGGGGTCCCGGTCGGCCGGTGGGGAATCTCTTCGCCTCGCCCTGTCTTACCTTTGCGGCAAACCCCCTGTCCACGAAAAACCAAAACCCTGTGCGCCAAAAACAAAAAGGCCGGTCCCGGGGGCAGGACCGGCCCATGGCCTCGGCATGGGGTGAGTCAGCCGAGGTCCTGCGGAGAAGACGGGGTCTTGGCCGGCTCCTGGGCCCGGATCTGCTCGGGCGTGGGAGCGGGCTCGGCCTGGCGGGCGGGAGGCGCGGCCACCGTGGTGGTCTCGGGCTGCTCGCTGATGGCCTTCTTGAACTCCCGGATGCTCTTGCCCAGGTCCTTGCCAAGGTTGGGCAGCTTGCTGGGACCGAAGATGAACAGCACGATGACGAGGAGCACGATGAGGTGCGAAGGTGCGAAGAGGTCGCCCATGGTTCACTCCTGGCCCGGGTTGCGGGCGCTACGGCACTGGCTGCCGATGGTGCGCCTTCTATCCCGCCCGGGTCGCGGGGCCAATGCCGGATTCCGCCGAATTCCGACCTCCCGGGACGGGTTCCGGCCGATTCCAGGCGAAACCTCCCCCGCGCACAGGCGCGCTCGTCGGTCCCATTGCGCCATGAGGCGCGTTCTTCCGCTCGCAGAGTACGTGATAACGGCCGGGCTGCCGGGCATGAAAGATCGAGCCAGACCGTGAGATAGTGGGGATTGCCAGTGGCCCAGCCGGTGTAGAGCGCGGTGCCATGCGG
>JAEXTU010000122.1 GCA_023453335.1 Pseudomonadota bacterium
GTCCGCCACCCGCCCCTACCAAGAAATCGCGCCTGTTCGGGCGTGCCTGTCTTGGTTGGGGCAGTTCGCTAACTGCCCTCTTCCTGAACCGCCCCGCGGCCTACGCCTCCAGACGGCGCGCGGCTGGACCCTCTTTGATCGCCCCTATTCCTCTTCCTTGATCTTCTTCAGCGTGTCCGAATAGGCCTTGAACACGTCCTCGCGGTCGAGCAGGCCGAGGATGGCGTGGTCGTCGCCGGGGGCGGTGACCGGGAGCTGGCCGCAGCCGGTGTCCACGAACTTGAGCAGCGCGGTGTACAGGTCGTCCTCGGGCTTGAGGCTGGCCGGCTTGCGCGCCAGTTCGCCCACCACCACCAGGTCGAACAGGCAGTCCTCGAAGAGCACCTTGCGCACGTCCTCCACCCCGATGATGCCGGTGATCTCGTCCCGGGCGTTGCGCACCGGGAAATAGAGCTGGTTGGTGTTGGCGATGACGTCGGTCAGCGCCTTGAGGGTGGTGCCCTCCTCCAGGGCGGTGACCCGGCCCGGGGCGTAGAAGCCCTGCACCTGGAGGCCTTCCAGGATGTTGATGGTGGCGTCGTCCAGGTGGGCGGGGGAGTCGAACTTGCTGTCCACCTGGTGCTCGTAGAGCGAAGTGGTGCGGCCCAGCACCAGGCACAGGGCCGAGGAGAGCATGAGCGGGGCGAGCAGGCCGTAGCCCGAGGTGAGTTCGCAGACCATGATGAGCGGCCCGATGGGCGCGTTGGCCACCCCGGCGAAGAACGCGGCCATGCCCACCAGCACGTAGCCGCCGGGCTGGGTCACGATGTCCGGCCGCCAGGCGTGGGCCAGCTGGCCCACCACCCCGCCGCTCATGCCGCCGATGAACAGGGCCGGGGCGAACATGCCCCCGGACAGGCCGCTGCCGATGGTGAGGGAGGTGGCCAGCATCTTGCCGAACACGATGCCGAGCATGGTCAGGAGCGGCAGCTGGTTCTTGATGGCCAGCTCCAGCCAGCCGTAGCCGCCGGAGAGGACCTGGGGGAAGGCCATGCCCAGGACGCCCATGGCCAGGCCGCCCAGGGTCATGGTGGCGGTGATGCCCAAACGGTCGGACAGGGGCAGGAACACCCGGTGCTTGAGCAGCTCGAACAGGCGGATGAACAGCCAGCCCGTGCCCGCGCAGAACAGGGCCAGCAGGGCGTAGAAGGGCAGTTCCGCGATGTTGGAGAAGGAGAATTGGGGGATGCCGAACATGGGCGCGGTGCCGAAGAAGAAGGTGAAGATGGAGTAGGCCACCACCGAGGAGAGCACCGAGGGCAGGATGGCCTCGGCCTCGAAATCCTCCTTGTAGATGACCTCGATGGCGGTGAGCGCGCCGCCCAGGGGGGCGCGGAAGATGGCCCCCAGGCCGCCGGCCGCGCCGGCCAGGAGCAGCAGGCGGCGCTCCTTGGGGGACAGGCGCAGGCTCTGGGCGATGAAGGAGCCCAGGCCCGCCCCGATCTGGGAGATGGGACCCTCGCGCCCCGCGCTGCCGCCCGCAGCGATGGTGAGGATGGCCATGAGCCCGCGGATGAGGGGCACCCGCGGCCGGATGACCCCGGCCTGGTTGTGGAAGGCGTTGATCATGGCGTCGGTGCCGTCGGTGCCGCCGCGCAGGGTTTCCGGGATGAAGCGGGACACCAGGAGCCCGGTGATGAGCCCCACCCCGGCCAGGTACAGGGGGATGAGCCAGGGCCGGTAGGGGCCGGCCGGGGCGTGGAACAGGCTCTCGCCCGCGGGCGCGGGCAGGGAGAGGCCGGCCTGCGCCACGAGCAGCCAGTGGGTGAGGGCCTCGACGCCGATGAAGAAGCCCACCGCGGCCAGCCCGGAGAACGCGCCCACCACTATGCCCAGGAGCAGCCAGCGCACGTGGCCGATCCTGCTGTAGGTCCACAGGAAGTGCTTCCAGCGTGCGGCGAGGCGGCGGAACATGGCGCCTACTGGTGCAGGGGTTGCTCGAGGTGCGGCTGGTAGCACTGGGCCAGGGAGCTGGACAGGATCTGGCGGCCCAACTGGATGTCCTGGGCGATGCGGGCCTTGAGCTCGTCCAGGCCGGAGAACTTCTGCTCGGAGCGCAGGCGCTGCACGAAATGGATGCGCACGGCGCGGCCGTAGAGGTCGCCCGAATAGTCCAGGAGGTGGGCCTCCACGGACAGGGCGGTGTTGCCGAAGGTGGGGTTGTACCCGATGTTGGCCACCGCCGGGTGGATGCGGCCGTCCAGCTCGGCCCAGACCGCGTAGACCCCGGTGGCCGGGAAGAGCTCGTCCACCAGCTTCAGGTTGGCGGTGGGGAAGCCCAGGAGCTTGCCCCCGCGGTCGCGGCCGTGCACCACCTCGCCCTGGACGATGTAGAAGCGGCCCAGGAGCGGCATGGCCTCCCAGACCTTGCCCGCCTGCACCAGGTCGCGGATGCGGGTGGAGGAGACCACCGCGCCGTCCAGCATGACCGGGCCCAGGCGCTCCACGCCGAAGCCGTGCTGCGCGCCCAGGGCGGCGAGCAGCTCGTAGTTGCCCTTGCGGCCCTTGCCGAAGGCGTAGTCGTAGCCGATGACCAGCTCGCGGCAGTTCAGGCACTCCACCAGGTAGAGGCGCACGAACTCCTCCGGGGAGACCGCGGCCAGTTCCCGGGTGAACTCCATGACCACCGCCACCTCCACGCCCTGGGCGCCGATGAGCTCCAGCTTCTGGTCGAGCAGGGTGATGAAGGGCGGGGTGTCCGGCCCCACCAGCACGCGCTCGGGGTGGGGCTCGAAGGTGAGCACCACGCTCTCCAGGCCGCGGGCGCGGGCCTTCTCCCGGGTGCGGGCGATGAGCAGCTGGTGGCCGACGTGGACGCCGTCGAAATTGCCTATGGTGATGCAGGCCCCGCGCAGGGTGTCCTGGAGGTCGCGGGGGTCGCGGATGACGATCATGGGGCCTTCTCGGTCAAGAGCGGGATGCGCCCGGCCAACGGCAGGGCAAGGCAGGGCTGTTACACCAAAGGGCCGCGGCGTTCAACCCGGGCCGCCCCCGGCCCGGCCCTGCCCCAAGCGGCCGGCGGAGCGCCCAACCTCCCGGGGTGGAAGGATTTTTCTTTTTCTCAAAAAACGCTTGCCAAGCCCCGGGCGAGCGCGTAAACACCACCTTCCGTGCCGAAGTGGTGGAACTGGTAGACACGCTAGGTTCAGGGTCTAGTGGGGGTTCCCCCGTGGGAGTTCGAGTCTCCCCTTCGGCACCCCTTTTCAGAGAGGGGGCCGAGGCGGGGGAGG
>JAEXTU010000165.1 GCA_023453335.1 Pseudomonadota bacterium
CTCCTCCACCGACCCGTACGCGGCGCACCGGCTGGTCATCGACACCCGCGCCTACGGCGCGGCCTGCCAGGTGGGCGAGGTCCAGTTCTGCGAGAACGGGGAGCCCCTGGCCACCGCCGGGCTGACCAAGCTGGGGGACATGACCCAGGGCGCGGGCCTGGCCGCGGCCTTCGACGGAGAGCTGGCCGCGACCTCCGCGGAGTGCGCGCGCTCCCTGTCCGGCCTGGGCTACATCGGCGTGGACTGGGGAGGGACGCGCACCATCAACCGGGTCATCATCTCCGGGGCGGGCAACGGGGGGTATGACGGCTCCGGCAACGGCCGGGTGGTGGTGACCCTGCAGGGCCGCGAACCCGACGGCGTGACCTGGACCGACCTCAAGACCTGGCGGTTCACCGACGCCTCGGACTACTGCCAGCACACCCTGGTCGTGAGCTCGCTGGGCACCACCGAGGCGCGCTACGAGATCAACGGGACCATCGACCTGGACCAGATCCGCAAGAAGGTCCTGGAGTCCCTGCTCACCTCCTGCTGCGGGCGGCTCACCGACACCGGCGGCCGGCTCCTGCTCTACACCGCCATCTGGCGCGAGCCGCCCACAGACCCCACCACCGATCTGCCCCTGGAGCTGACTTTGGATGACCTGGCCGGGTCCATCCAGATCACCGCGTTCAACGCCAGGCGGGACCTGTTCAACGTTGTGAACGGCACGTTCTGCGATCCGGACCAGCTCTGGCAGACCTCGGATTTCCCCGCGGTCAGGGTCGCGGCCTACGTGGAGGAGGACCAGGGCGAGGAACTGGACAAGTCCATCGCCCTGCCTTTCGAGATCTCGGCCAGCCGGGCGCAGCGCATCGCCCGCATCGTGCTGGAGCGCGCCCGCCGCGCCATGACCGCGGTGCTGCCCTGCAAGCTCACCGCCTATCAGTGCATGATCGCGGAGCCCGTGCTGCTCACCCTGGACCGGTACGGCCTGGCGCAGAAGTATTTCGAGGTCATGAAGTGGACCTTTTCCCAGGCCGAGGGCGACGACGGCCCGGTGCCCGGGGTTAACCTGACCCTGACCGAGACCGATTCCGGCGTGTTCTCCTGGACCTCGGCCCAGGAGCAGGCCGTGAACAAGGCCCCCCGCACCAACCTGGCCAGCTCCGCGGACGTGGCCCCGCCCACCAACCTGGCCGCCGTCCTGGAGCGCTACGAGACCAGGCCGGGCGCAGGCACCAAGCTCAAGATCGTGCTGGCCTGGAACGCCTCGGCCTATGGCTACGCGAACGCCTACGAGGTGCAGTACCGGGTGTCCGGCGCCGGGGACTGGCAGGCGGCGGGCCTGGTGAGCGACCTGCGCCTGGAGATCCTGGACATCAAGCCCGCGGTCTACGAGATCCGGGTGCGCGCCCGCAATGTGCGCGGGGGCATGAGCGCGTGGGCCCCGCTCACCGAGGATCTGGAGTGGCTGGCCGATGGCCCGCCCGCGCCGGCCAGCCTGTACCGCCAGGGCAACCTGGCCTACTGGACCTATCCGTATTCGCCCGTGGATTTCGACAACACCTTCCAGGCCCGGGTCCTGGCAGGCAAGACGCTGAACTGGGCCAAGGGCGCGGACTGGCCGAGCGAGGGCGCGGTCGTCAAGGACCGCAAGCTGGACATCTCCGACATGGGCGCGGGGGTCATGACCCTCATGGTCAAGGCCCGGGACATCTTCGGCAACCTGTCCGCGGACACCGCCTTCCTCACCTTGGGCCTGGGCGAGTACGCCCCGGCCAACCTCATCGCCACCTCGGACGAGCGCGCGGCCGGGTTCCCCGGGACTGTCACCAGCGGCAGCGTGGACGGGGAGGGCAACCTGGCGGCGGACGACGACGGGGAGCTGTACCTGCCCGATGACGACGCCCTGTACCTGCCCGTGGTGGACGACCCGTACCTGGAAGTCTCCTACCAGGCCATGACCTACGAATGGACCTACCGCCCGGACGCCACCGACGTGCCGGGCGTGGCCTACCTGGAGTCGGAGATCGCCGGCGACGGCTGGAGCATTTCGTACCGCCGCCGCGGCTCCCAGGAGGAGTACCTGGGCAACGACGACGAGCTGTACCTGCCCGACCCTGACGCCCTGTACCTGGGCGGCCCCACCGCCTGGGCCCCGTTCCCGGGCGGCATCGACGTGGCCCGCGAGGCCGTGGACTTCCGGGTGGCCACCGACTCGGGCAGCCGGCAGGGAAAGGTTTCGACCCTGGCGGTGAATATCGACGTGGTTGACGTGGAGGAGTCCTTCGAAGACCTGGTGATCTCCGCGGCCGGAACCCGGCTGCCCATCACCCAGAGCTACCGGGCCATCGACTACATCGGTGCGATCACCCTGCAATACGACGGCTACGGCGCGACCGGCGTCGTGGTCCTGGCCAAGGCCCCGGACCTCGGGCCGCTGCTGGCCGCCATCGGGGCGAGCCAGGCCACCATCGACATCCAGAACATGAAGGGGCACTGACATGGCGCTACCCGCAAGCGGATACTTCACGGCAATTGGCCGGAATAACCTGGAGGCCAAGCAGGCCCAGGACGATATCCTGGACTACATCCTCGACAATCTCGGCATCGCCAGCGAGGCCCAGGCAAAGGGCCTGGCCCTGGACACCGTGCTCATGACCCCGGCCAAGGAGGCCGCGGTGATCGCGGACCACGGTGGCTGGCCGGGGTTCAAGAATCTCATCATAAATCCCAACATGCAGGTCGCGCAGCGCGCCGCGGCGACCCTGTCCACGGCCTGGCAGTTTGGCAAGGCGGACCGCTTTGCCGTTCGCTCCACGCAAACCCCGACCAGCGGGACCATCACGCAACAGACAGGGCTATCCGACACCATCAGCAAGGGTGCCTCGCTCTCCATCCAGAACATCTCACTCCCGGGTGGAAGCCTGCAAATCCGCACCCGTCTGGAGGCCAAGGACGTATACCATCTCTACAGCGGCCTCGCCTCGCTGCCCTTCCGCATTTACCACAATTTCGGCTCCACGGTGGACACCACAGTGTACATCAATGTCGCCACCGCGGGGAGTGATAACTGGACCTCCCAGGTCACCCGAGATTCCCGCGCCATCCAACTCGCCAGTGGTTGGAGCACGCCCCTCGTCAATGCGCTTTCGTGTGGTGAGTGCCGGAGTGGAGTCGAGGTGTTTATCGACATCGCCTGCGGGGCCTGCTCCGGGAAGCAGGTTGACCTCATGTGGCTGCAATTGGAGGCGGGGAGCATCTGCACCGTCCCGGAGTTTCGTCCTTTCGCTGCCGAGTTGGCCATGTGCCAGCGGTACTTCGACAAGAGCTACAATATCGCCGATGCGCCCGGGACGGTCACGCTCAATGGCTGCCTGGAGCAGACGTACCGGGGCTCCAACCGCTTCTATGAACAGGCCATTGAGAAGTTCAAACAACGGATGCGCACTTCCCCCACGGTGACGGTGTATTCCACGCAGACCGGAGCAAGCGGGAAGTGTTCCGACCTCACGAATGATTACACGGCGACCGTCCAGAACCTTTCAGAGCGAGGGTTCTTCATCATCTGCGGCTACCCTACCGCGAACACGGAAATCTACTGGCATTGGGCCGCCGACGCGGAACTCTAGGAGAACGCCATGCAACGCTATTGTATCGCGCAACAAGACGGTGAGGGCAATATCCTTGTCGTGATCGTGCAGGAGGAATTCCTTGGCGGGCCTCCTGTTGGCGCGGCCATCCCCGCCGTTGAAAGCAACGTTGACTACTTGGCCTTTTTGGCGTGGGGCACCGAGGGAAACGAGCCTGACCCGATGGAGGGATAGGCCATGGACTGGTGCGCTGGTGGGGAGGGCGGTGAAAGAGCGGCCCACCTCCTTCCGGAAGCGGGCCGCTTTCGTTTTCAGCCGGAGTTTCAGTTCGCCGCGGCCTGGCTGCCCTTGAGCTTGCCGATGAGCACCACCTTGTAGGTCTTCTGGTCCGCGTCGTAGCC
>JAEXTU010000172.1 GCA_023453335.1 Pseudomonadota bacterium
GGCCTTGCCCGCGGCCTTGCCGTTGTCCGCGCCGTTGTCGCGCTTGCCGAACTTCTGCCTGGTGCCGGGCGGGTTGGGCTCGTCCAGGTCCTTCTCCACCAGGCCGTTGGACTCCCCGGGCTGGGCCGGGAAGGCCGGCAGCCTGGGCAGCTCCGCGGCGGTGGCGTTGGTCGAGTAGGCGGCGGCCGGGGCGGTGGGCTTGGCCGCGTGCTCCGCGAGCCAGGCGCAGGAGGCCAGGAACAGGGGCAGGAGCGGGAGCAGGAACAGGGGCAGGAAACGATGGCGCATGGAGGACCCCGGGTCGAGTAGTCCCGGGACGTGCCGGGCAAGCCCTTCTACGGCATCCCCGCCCGGGGGCGCAAGGCCCACGCCGGGGCTGGGATTTGCATCCCGGCCCGGCCGGGTCTATGCTCCAGGGCTCCAACCCACTGCAACCCAAGGGGAAGCCATGCCCTCCCAGGTCTATTTCGCCAACCTGCGCACCCGCTCCGCCGCGGACAACAAGACCGCCAAGGTCGCCCGGCTCTTTGCCGCGGCCGGATTCCGCTCCCTGCTGGCCCCGGGCCGGCTGACCGCCATCAAGCTCCACTTCGGGGAGATGGGCAACGACTCCTTCCTCTCCCCGGTGCTGGTGGCCGCGGTGGTGGACCAGGCCAAGGCGGCCGGGGCCAAGCCCTTCCTCACCGACACCAACACCCTGTACGCCGGGGCCCGGCATAACGCCGTGGACCACCTGGCCACCGCCCTGCGGCACGGCTTCGGCATGGAGGTGACCGGCGCGCCCACCCTCATCGCCGACGGCCTGCTGGGCGAGAACCAGGTGGAGGTGGCCATTCCCGGCCGCCACGTGACCCGGGCCAAGGTGGCCGGAACCATCGCCCGGGCCGAGGCCATGCTGGTGCTCTCCCACTTCAAGGGGCACGAGATGGCCGGGTTCGGCGGCGCGCTGAAGAACCTGGCCATGGGCTGCGCCACCGGCGCGGGCAAGCGGGAGCAGCACTCCCCCCGCTTCGGGGTGGACCCCGAGAAGTGCGTGGGCTGCGGCGAGTGCGAGGCCGTGTGCCCCGCGGGCGCGGCCGTGCTGGCCGAGGGCCGGGCGAGCATCGACCGGGAGCGCTGCATCGGCTGCGGCGAGTGCTTCATCCACTGCCCGGAAAAGGCGGTGCAGATCGACTGGCGCACCGAGATCCCGGTGTTCATGGAGCGCATGACCGAGTACGCCCTGGCCGCGGTGCAGGGCAAGGCCGGCCGGGTGGGCTACCTGAACTTCCTGCTGAACGTGACCCCGGACTGCGACTGCCTGCCCTGGAGCGACGCGCCCCTGGTCCCGGACCTGGGCATCCTGGCCTCCACCGACCCGGTGGCCCTGGACACCGCCTGCCTGGACCTGGTGAACCGGGCCGCGGCCCACGCCGGCACCCACCTGAGGCAGGACCTGGAGCCCGGCGCGGACAAGTTCAGCGCCCTGTGGCCGCACACCCAGGGCCGCATCCAGCTGGAGTACGGCCAGGCGCTGGGCCTGGGCAGCATGGACTACACCCTGGTGGAACTGTAGGGCTTAGTCTTTGAATTCCCGGTTGGCGCGGAGAACGGCAAGTCCTGTTTCTATGCGCTCGCGGCACCACTGGGCGGCCTCCTCGCTCCAGCGCAGCTTGCGCACCAGGTAGTGCTTGACGTGGGCGGTGGCGATGGGCCGCTTGGCGTGCCGGGCCAGGCAGCAGATGAAGCGGTCCAGGCGCAGCACGTCCGCGCCGCGGCCGCTCAGGGGGTCGTGGGCCAGGTAGTCCTCGAACAGCTCGCGGGCCTTGCGGCCGGGCACGATGTCCCGGAGGTCCAGCTCCGGCTTGCTCAGGCCCACCTCCACCGGCAGCCCCTCGGCCAGGAGGAACCGCTTGTAGGAGCTGGTGAAGATGCTGGCCACGATGTTGTATTCGTCGATGTCGATGCGCGGCTTGCCGTAGCGGATCACGTTGACCAGCTGGAAGACCCCGGCCTCGGCGGTGAAGGCCAGGCTGTAGACCTTGCCCCGGCTGTGCACATAGTTCAGGATGCACGAGAGGTTGCGGGTGTACAGGGTGTACTCGCAGCTCTTGGAATGGATGAAGAACCACTTGGCCGCGGCCAGGGCGAAGCGGCGCAGGGAGCCGTAGACCTGGGCCTCGGTCAGGGACCGGGAGCTGATGAAGAGTTCGCGAAACGTCCGCATGGCGACTGTCCTTCCTGGGGCAGGCGACATGCTATCTGACCAGGTGCCCGGGGACAACCGTTTGGCGGCCCCTGTGCGATTTTGCCGCAGCCGGCCGCAACACCGAATAAAACCAAGGAGCTGAACCATGTCCGTCGTCTTCATCACCGGCGCCACCTCCGGTTTCGGCGCGGCCTGCGTGCGCCGCTTTGCCCGGGAGGGCTGGTCCGTGGCGGCCACCGGCCGCAAGCCCGACCTGCTGGCCGCCCTGGCCGCCGAGGTGGCCCCGGCCCCCATCCACACCGCGGTGCTGGACGTGCGGGACAAGGCCGCGGTGCAGGCCGCCGTCGCCGCCCTGCCCGCGCCCTTCGCCCAGGTGGACTGCCTGGTCAACAACGCCGGCCTGGCCCTGGGCCTGGACAGCGCCTGGAAGGTGGACCTGGCCGACTGGGAGACCATGGTGGACACCAACATCAAGGGCCTGCTCTACTGCACCCGGGCGCTGTTGCCCGGCATGGTGGAGCGCAAGCGCGGCCACGTCATCAACCTGGGCTCCATCGCCGGGTCCTACCCCTACCCGGGCGCCAACGTGTACGGGGCCACCAAGGCCTTCGTGAAGCAGCTGTCGCTGAACCTGCGCTGCGAGCTCATCGGCGCCAAGGTGCGGGTCACGGACATCGAGCCGGGCATGGCCGACACCAACTTCTCGCCCACCCGGTTCAAGGGCGACACCGAGCGGGCCAGGAAGGTGTACGCGGACATGAGCCCGCTCACCGCCGAGGACATCGCCGAGGCCATCTTCTGGTGCGCCTCCCTGCCCTGGCACGTGAGCGTCTCCCGCCTGGAGCTGTGGCCCACCGAGCAGGCCCCGGCCTTCTTCAACGTGCACCGCGACGGCTACTAGGCCGGACCCGCCAGGAATGCGCCGCGCCCGCCC
>JAEXTU010000191.1 GCA_023453335.1 Pseudomonadota bacterium
CTACCAAGAGGGACATGCCCGCGCGGGGGATTCCCTCTTATCCCTTTACCCACTCCGCCAAGGCCGGCGGGTCCAGTTCGCAGGCCGAGGGCGGCTTCCAGAGGCAGGTGGCGGTGAGTTCCACGCCGCTGCGGATGATGGAGACCGGCCGGTCCGAGGAGACCACCACCACGCACACGTCCTCGCGGCCCGCGGTGAAGCGCAGGGCCGAGTTGTAGCGCGCGCCGCGGGCGCGGTCCTCGCCGGGCACGCTGCGGCCGTCCAGCAGGCAGGCGAACCCGTGCAGGGTGAGGTCCGGCCGCAGGTGCAGGGCCCCGTCCAGCCGGGCCAGGGAGCAGGCCAGGGACAGGGCCTCGGGCCGGCGCAGGTCCAGCGGCTCCTCCAGGCCCTGGCCGGCGATGGGCAGGGGCTCCCCGGCCAGGTCCACCACCAGGGTGCAGCCGTGCTTGCGGTCCTCGGCGCTGTGCACCAGCTGGGCCACGATCTGGAACAGCTCGTGCTGCCGCTCCAGGTCCAGGCGCGACTCCAGGAGCACCTCCTCGAACTGCACCAGCTTGGCCCGCCGGGTGGAGGACTGGAAATTCCCGTCCGAGAAGCTGCACACCGGCTCCGCGTCCAGGTGGAGGAAGCCGTGGTTGCCCCGGAAGTCGGCGCGCAGGGTGGCCGGGGGCAGGGCGTCGGCCTCGGCCGCGCCCCCCGCGATCCCCCCAGCTATCCCGAGGATGCGCCGGCCGTCGGACACCAGGGTGCGGGATGCGCCCTCCACCGCCTGCAAGAGCTTGCGCACGTGCTTGGTGCGCTCCAGGTAGGGCTGCTCCAGGTCCGGGAAGCGGACCAGGAAGCGCACCGCCGGCAGGCTGGCCGGTTCCACGAAGGACACCTGCCCGCGCGGCCAACTGCCCTCCTCCAGGGTCTTGGAGATGGCCAGCACCGCGTCCAGGATGGGGTAGACCCGCAAATGGGTGTCCAGGCCCAGCAGGGAGTTGCGCAGGTCCACGATGTGGTCGCGCACCGCGTGCACCGCGTAGCCCTGCAGCACCGTGCCCGCGGTGTTGATGGCCAGCTGGCTGGGCGCGGCCAGGTTCTGGGCCATGAGGCCCGCGGCGAATTCCAGCCAGCGGGTGGTGGGGCCCACGCTGCACAGGTCCGGGTGGTGTTCGGTGAACCAGGTCTGGGAGAAGACGGCGCTGGCGAAGCAGCTGTAGGAGAGCAGGCCCGAGAGGTAGAGGTGGGGCGCGGGGATCTGCTCGAACTGGCGCAGCCGACGGTGGTCCGGCGCGCCCTCGCGCCAGGCCGGGGTGTCCAGGAA
Organism: Pseudomonadota bacterium; assembly: GCA_023453335.1. Taxonomy (GTDB): domain Bacteria; phylum Desulfobacterota; class Desulfovibrionia; order Desulfovibrionales; family Desulfovibrionaceae; genus UBA6814. Next base: position 1,310 of record JAEXTU010000191.1, read on the forward strand.
GAACTCCTGGAGTTTGGGCTCGTGGCCCGAGAGCAGGAACAGGGGGTCGTAGACGCGCAGGGCGTCACCCGGCTCCACCGCGTAGATGACCGCGGCGCGGCTGGCCTGGGAGAAGTGGGACAGGCCCTCGCGCAGGCCGTCGGCCACGTGGAACACGCACTGGCGCTGCACCGCCCGGGTGGCCGGGCTGTGCCCCGGCTGGGGGTTTTCCTTGGCCTGCATCTGGTCCTCCCCCCTCAGGCTAGCCTGTCGGGGAAAAAATCTCAAGGAATTGCGGCCGGGAAGCCTTTTGCGGAGAAAACCGCTACAGGGGGCGGACTTTGCCGACACAAGGAGCCATGGCATGAGCCCGGACAAGATAAAGGCCTTCATCGCCGAGCACGACACCTTTGCCCGGCACCTGGACATCGAGCTGCTGGACGTGGCCGAAGGGTACGCCCGGGCGCGCATGCCCCTGGACTCCCGCCACGTGAACGCGCTCAAGATCGCGCACGGCGGAGCCATCTTCGCCCTGGCCGACCTGGCCTTTGCCGCGGCCGCCAATTCCCACGGCACGGTGGCGGTGGCGGTCAACGTGTCCATCACCTACCACGCCGCGGGCATGGGGCCGTTTCTTACAGCCGAGGCCAAGGAACTGCACAAGAACTTCAAGCTGGGCAGCTACGAGGTGCGCATCACCGACGAGGCGGGCGCCCTGGTAGCCACCTTCCAGGGCCTGGTCTACCGCAAGAAGGACGCGGTGCCGGTGGAGGGCTAGGCCATCCTGCGCAGGATCTCGTGGTGGTTGATGAAGAGGCGGCTCACGTAGCCGACCGTCTCCTCGAAGCCGGGGATGCGGCCGTAGGGGCCGTAGACCGGGTTGTCCTCCACGGTGGCGCCCAGGCCGGCGTTGTAGCCCGCGGCCGCGGCCACGATGTTGCCGTTGCGGGCCTTGAGGTTGCGGGCCAGGAGCAGGCACATGGAGCGGATGGGCTTGGAGTAGGTCACCCGCTCGTCGAACCCCCGCAGGAAGTTCAGGTCGTCCTCGTTGAAGATGTCCCGGCCCGCGAAGTTGGCGTCCAGGAAGGCCCGGAAGTTCTTGCGCGCCTCCTTGACCTGGCGGGAGAACACCCCCTCCTTGTCCATGGCCGCGATGAACTCCTTGGCCTTGGGCAGGGGTTTGTTCGCGGCCAGGGCCTTGAGCGCCTCCAGGAGCAGGGCGGTCTCGTCGCCCATGATTTCGCGCCGGGCGTGCAGGGCGGTCTTCCACTTCTCCCGCGAGGCGTAGTAGGTGCGGATGCTGCCGGCCAGTTCCGGCAGCTTGTGCGGGGGCTTGCCGTGCTCGTCCCTGTCCCCGGCGGTGACCATGCCGAAGTCCCGGGCGGTGGGGGCGATGAACTGGCACACGCCCACGGCGAAGGCGTGGGACACGGCGAACTCCGAGAAGAAGCTCTCGGCCATGATCTGGCCCATGACCCAGGCCGGGTCCACGGGGTAGGTCTCGCGGGCCTTGCGCACGCCGTCCAGGACCCAGTAGGCGATGTTGAAGATGCGCTTGCCCAGGTCCACCTGGGAGAGGGGCTTGCCCCACACCGGGAGGGGCCGGGCCTGGTAGCTCTCCCGCACGAAGTCCAGGGTGGCCTTGGCCAGGCGGGTCTGGAAGTCCTTGGCCGCGTCGCCCTCCACCGGCGGGGCGTAGTCCGGGGGCATGATGACGTTGATGGGGCTGCCGCAGTTGAAGGCAGCCCGGGCCTCCTCCGGAACGAAAAGCCCCAGGGTTGCGGCCTGGGGAACGAGGGCTGCGGCCACCGCGGCCCGGAGCAGTTTTCTGCGGCCTTTGTCCATGACGTGTCTGTCTACCACGCTACCCGGCCCATGGGGAGG